>NZ_JBNHHB010000003.1:0-184922 GCF_059091905.1 Arthrobacter sp. Dra40 | reverse complement strand
ACACCCCGTGGCAGCGGGAGCTGGAAGAAGCGTTCCCGTACATCGAGACCCCGGACCAGCTGACCACCATCAACGAGGTCAAGGCGGACATGGAGCGAGAGGTTCCGATGGACCGCCTGGTCTCCGGCGACGTGGGCTACGGCAAGACCGAGATTGCGGTGCGCGCCGCCTTCAAGGCGGTCCAGGACGGCAAGCAGGCGGCGGTCCTGGTGCCGACCACGCTGCTGTCCCAGCAGCACTTCGAGACCTTCAGCGAACGCTTCTCCGGGTTCCCAGTCAGGGTCAAGGCGTTGTCCCGCTTTCAAACGTCCAAGGAAGCCAAGGACACCATGGAAGGCATCAAGAACGGCAGCATCGACGTGGTCATCGGGACGCACCGGCTGCTCTCCAAGGAGGTCCAGTTCAAGGACCTGGGCCTGGTCATCGTGGACGAGGAACAGCGGTTCGGCGTCGAACACAAAGAGTCGCTGAAGAAGATGCGCACCAACGTGGACGTGCTGGCCATGTCCGCGACGCCGATCCCGCGGACCCTGGAGATGTCGCTGACCGGGATCCGCGAGACGTCCACGCTGGCGACGCCGCCGGAGGAGCGCCACCCGGTGCTGACGTACGTCGGCCCGTACACGGACCAGCAGACGACGGCGGCGATCCGGCGCGAGCTGATGCGCGAGGGACAGGTCTTCTTCGTGCACAACCGGGTCTCGTCCATCGAGCGGCAGGCGGCGCGGATTCGGGAACTGGTCCCCGAGGCGCGGGTGGAAGTGGCGCACGGGCAGATGAGCGAGTCGCGGCTGGAACAGATCATCGTCGATTTCTGGGAAAAGCGGTTCGACGTCCTGGTCTGCACCACCATCATCGAAACCGGGCTGGACATCTCCAACGCCAACACGCTAATTGTTGACCGTGCGGACCGGTACGGGCTATCCCAACTGCACCAGTTGCGCGGCCGGGTGGGCCGCGGCCGCGAGCGGGCGTACGCGTACTTCCTGTTCGACGCCGAGAAACCCCTCGGCGAAGTGGCGCTGGAGCGGCTCAAGGCGGTGGCGGCGCACAACGAACTGGGTGCCGGCATGCAGCTGGCGCTGAAGGACCTGGAAATCCGCGGCGCAGGAAATCTGCTCGGCGGCGAACAGTCCGGGCATATTGCAGGCGTCGGTTTCGATCTGTACATCCGGCTGGTCGGCGAGGCCGTGGCGGACTTCCGCGGCGAGACCGAGCAAAAGGTGGCCGACATGAAGATCGAGCTGCCGGTCAACGCCCACCTGCCACACGACTACGTGCCGGGGGAGCGCCTGCGGCTGGAGGCCTACCGGAAGCTGGCGCAGGCGGCAACCGATGAAGCCATCGAGGAAGTGGTTGCCGAGCTCACCGATCGTTACGGCGAGCTGCCGGAGCCGGTGCAGAATCTCGTCGCCGTGGCACGTTTCCGGGTCCGGGCCCGTGCGGCCGGGCTGACGGATGTGGCGGTGCAGGGCAACTTCATCAAGTTCGCGCCGGCGGCACTACCGGAGTCCAAGGTGATGCGGCTGACCCGGATGTATCCGGGGTCGCAGGTGAAACCCGCGCTGGACTTTATCCTGATCCCCAAGCCCAAGACCGCCAGGATCGGCGGCAGGGACTTGGCCGACCGGCAGATCCTGGAGTGGGCGCAGGGCGTGATCGACGCGGTGTTCACCGAGTAGCGGCGCTGCCTGCTAGGCAGCCAAAGCCGCATACCGCCCGTCAGCGTCGAGCAGTGTTTCGTGGGTGCCGCGTTCAACGATGCGCCCCGCCTCCAGAACGGCGATTTGGTCCGCACTGCGGACGGTGGAAAGCCGGTGGGCGATGGTGATGGTGGTCCGGCCGGCAGCCAGTCGGTCGAACGCCTGCTGCACGGCATGCTCGGTTTGGGTGTCCAGGGCACTGGTCGCTTCGTCCAGCACCAGCACCGGGGGATTGCGCAACAGCGTGCGGGCAATGGCAATGCGTTGCTTCTCGCCGCCGGAGAACCGGTGCCCGCGCGAGCCGACGATGGTGTCGTACCCGTCCGGCAGCGCCACGATGTGGTCGTGGATCTGGGCGTCCCGCGCGGCCTGCTCGATTTCGGCATCGCTGGCGTCCGGCTTGGCGTAGCGCAGGTTGCCGCGCACCGTGGTGTGCAGCAGGTAGGTGTCCTGGCTGACCACGCCCACGATGCGTGCCAGATCGGCCAGGCGCATGGAGCGGAGGTCCACGCCGTCGATGGTGATGCGCCCCGCCGTCGGATCATGCAGGCGGGCCACCAAGGCGGCCAGGCTGCTCTTTCCCGAACCGGTCGGACCCACCAGAGCCAAGGTGGAACCGGCAGGGACGGCCAGGTTCACGTGCCGGAGGGCCGATGTTTCGCTGTCCGGGTAGCTGAAGCTGACGTCCTCGAAGCGGACATGCCCCGCTACATTGGTGGGGTCCACCGGAGTCGGCGAGGCCGACTCGGTGATCTCCACCGGCAGGTCCAGATACTCGAAAATCCGCGCGAAGAGCGCCAGCGAACTGGTGACGGTGATGGTGACATTCAACAGTCCCAGCAAAGGGCGGAAAAGCCCGCCTTGCAGCGCGCTGAAGGCCACCACGGTGCCGATGCTGATGTTTCCCGCGGCCCCGGGCAGTCCGGCGGCGAAGTAGATGACGGCGGGTACCGCGGCGAAGATGATGCTCATGGTGGCCATCCGCCAGCGCCCGGCCAATTCCGAACGCAGTTCCAGATCGGTCAGCCGCTCGGATGACGCAGAGAAGCGGGCCGCGAGGTCGTTTCCGGTGCCCAGGGTCTTGCTCAGCTGGATTCCGCTGACCGAGAGCGACTCTTCGATGGTCACGTTCATATCAGCCAGTTCCCGCTGGCGGCGGGCGGTCAACTCCCGCCGCACTTTGGCCACCCTGCGGGTCAGCACCACTGCCGGCGGCATCACCAGCAGCGAGATCAGCGACAGCTGCCAGGACAGGGCCGCCATGGCTACGGCGGTGGCGACGACGGTGGTCAGGTTGGTGGCGATTCCGGTGGCGGTGGACGTGACCACGGACTGCATGCCGCCGATATCCTGGGTGATGCGGGACTGGATTTCGCCGCTGCGTGTTCGGGTGAAGAAGCCAACGGACTGGCGCTGCAAGTGGGAGAAGACGTCCGTCCGCAGGCTGTGCATCACATGTTGGCCCACCTTGGTGGCAATCCAGGTCTGCAGGACGCCGAACAGGGCGGTGACGGCAGCGACGGCCAGCATGCCTGCGGTCAGCAAGGCCAGCAGCGGCAACTGCTGCTGGGGCAGTGCCGTGTCGATGACGGCACGCAGCAGGAACGGCGAGGCCATGGCGGCTGCCGAGGAAGCAACGATGATGGCCGTGACCCAAGCCAACTGTCCCCGGTAGGGACGGAAAAGGGCCACAATCCGCTTGAGCGGAACGTGCCGTGCCTGTTCTTTTTCTGCAGCCGTCGGTTCCTTCACGGGGCCGCGGCCGGGGTTCGTTCCGAATGTTTCCGTCGGAACCACCTCGATTCATGATGGTGGGCCTGCAAACACGGCCCGTATTGCTGAGGTTACCTCACTATGAGGCTACAACAGGTAAACTTGATAGCCTATTCCCGTGGCTGATGACAATCTACTCGATGCATTCTGGGCCGTGTCGCGCCAACTGAGGAAGGCCACGTGGCAGGGGATGTCGCCGTTGGGTGTGGCTCCGTCACAGGCCCGTGCGCTGAGGATGCTCCGCCATCATGGCTCGTTGCGGCTGGGCGAACTCTCCGAGCGGCTGCGGATAGCACCACGGTCGGCCACCGATATTGTCGATGGCTTGCAGGAGCGCGGCTGGTGCGTGCGTGAGCCTGATCCGACAGACCGCCGGGCCACGGTGGTTGTCCTCACTGAGGCAGGGCGGGAGATTGGACAGGCCATCCGGAAAGTCCAAGTGAAACATGCGGAAGAATACTTTGGCGCCCTGTCCGCAGCGGAGCGCTCCGAACTCTCCTCGCTGCTGGGCAAGCTGATAGCGGCCGAAGGCTAATGCCTAGCGGACGAACAGGAACCAGAATGCGGCGGCCGTAGCGGCAAGCACGACGACGGTGCACACCGCCCATGCGGTCCCGCGGCCCTTGCGCCGTTTGGCGCTCGGTGCGGGCTGAGCCTCCGTGCGGACATAGCGGGTTGTGCCGCCGGCCTGGCCGGCGGCGGGCGGAACCACCTGGATGAGGCCGGTGCGCAGTTCGCGGCGTGCAGGCAAGGGGGTGCCGGATGGTGCGGAGACCAGCGGGACCACCGGGATCATTCCGGTGGGCGGGGCTGGTTCTGCGGCGCCGGAGCGGACGTCGCGGCGGCGCGGGAAGGGCGTGCCGTCGGCAGTGGGACTCATCAACTCGACTTTCAACCGGGCAACCGGAGTTCAGGAAAGGTTGGACAGCACAACGGCCCGGTAATCTACACGGGAGATGCTTACAGCCATCCTATGTCCGCAGAGGGTGGAATCCGGGGAAGCCATGGGTGCAAAACATCTCAATGCCGCATCATTTACCGTCTACGGCTATTGGAGGTCGCACGCGGGGGCAGGCGGAATCCTCTGGTGGTGGATATGCCCTGTATGTTCCCGGGGCCGACGCGTATCCTGACGCTAAGGGAACGGACTATAGAGCCATCGTTCCGTCGTGATCGAAGGGGTGCTTCATCATGGTAGATATGGGCTTGGCGTGGCTGTTCGGCCTCCTGCTCTTGGCCATCGTGGCAATGTTGGCCATCCTCGTGATCAGGGCGTTTATGGGGCTGCGCCCGGGGAGCGTGGAAGATGCGGTGGCGGTGGCCTCTGCAGCCGGCAGGATGGAAAGACCGCACGGCCGCAGCACGGCACGGCAGATTCTGGACCAGCGATTTGCCCGGGGCGAGCTGACCGCTGAAGCCTACCGTGAGGGCCTGCGGGTCCTGGGCGAGGACGGTTAGCCGCCCGGAGGCGGCGCCGGCACTTACCTCTGCGGACGTATCGACGCCTGCGATGGGGGAAGAGCCGACACCTTGATGCCCTTTGCCCGCAGAGAGCGCAGTTCCAGAGCTCGCGCTGCGATGCCCGCCGCGGCCCGCCCGTCAGAGAGCTCCTGGTTTGCCCGGCGTCGACACAAATGCCTTAAAGATGCCGGACAGGTCCTTTCCCGAAACCTCCTCCGCCCGCTTCCGGAATTCCTTGGGGGAGCCTGAACCGTCCTTGACCCACTGCCTGACGATCTTGGAGAAGTTCTTGTCGCCGACCTCGGTCCGCACAGCGTGCAGGGCCATGGCCGAACGGGTCTGCAGACTGATCGAGAACAGGTTGTCCGGCCCGGGGTCGGACAACTTGAACTTCCAGAACGGGTCGGCAGCGTCGATGCCCGCGTAAAAATTGAAACTGTCCTGCGCGCTTCCGGGTTCTTGATTCTCGGCCCAGAGCCATTGGGCGTAGGTTGCCAAGCCCTGGTTGAGCCAGCTGTCCTGCCACCGATGCACGGGCAGCTGGCTGCCGAGCCACTGGAGAGCGAGTTGCCGGACAATAAATGAGTCGCCGCTGGCCTCGCTGTAGAAGTAATCCATCGGGTAGACCGGCCGGGCCTGGGTCTCCAGAGCGAAACCGAGGTCCTCGACGTTGTCGACGATGCCACCGGCACTGGCCAGTGGATATCTGCCGAACACGGAGGAGAGGAACTTGATCATCTTCGGCTGCTTGTCCAGCGACTGTTGGATCTTGTAACCCTGGGACGGGGGCGTGCTGCTGCCGGCGGTCCACTCGTTGTCGTTGGCTCGGCTGCCCTCCGGCGCGCCCCGAGGGCTCCAACCGTCCCACCGGTCACCGTCGCTGTCGAAAGACGTGGAGCCGTCGCTCCCGGTCACTTTGACGTCCTCGACGAAGACGCCGTCGTTCTGCCCGGTGATGTCGCTGGTGTAGGTGATGGAGAGTTCCACGTCCTTGCCGGCATAGTCGGCTAGGTCGAACTCCCAGTGCTCCCAGCCGTCGCTCGTGCCGGTGGCTGCCCACCACTGCCCGCTGGACCCCTTCGCGGAACAGGAGCCACCGCCGTCGTCGTCTTGGTAATGCTTCAGGAAGGGATGCACCTGATGCCAGGCCGGGCACGAATTTCCGGTGCCGTTCTCCGCGAATCCGGTGTTGTCCTTCAACGTGGTCCAGTTGTCTTCGCCGGGCGTGCGGGCCTCGACGAAGGCGTAGTCCCAGCCGGGCTCCGTGTCGCGCAGCATCCAAAAAGAGAACTCCGCGCCGGCGTCCGGCACGCTGACAGTCCGGGTGAGGCGCTTGTAGCTGGCGTCGTCGCTTTGCGACCAGGCCAGGCCATCACCATTGCGCGGAATGACCGTCTTCTTCAACGCCGGATCCATGGCGTCCACGTAACTAATGCCGCCCTTGGTGTATTCGGCCAGGTTGAAATGCCCGACGGCGATGGTCGCCAGATGCGGCGAGAGCGGCTCTTCAGCCTCCCACATGTACACCGTGCGGCCGGGCGTACGGCTGGTTCCGCCTGGCAAGCCGTTGGCTACGGCCTGCCATCCGTCCGGAACCGAGATGTTGAATCCGAAGCTGGCAGGGTCGCCGGGGTGGTTGTTGACCGGAAACCACGTCGGGGCGCTCTTCGGGTGGCCCGTGACGATGGCCCCGTCGTCGGTGTGGATAAATCCGGCAGGACCGGGCAGGGACAGAGCGCGGGGAATACCGGAATACTCCACCACCACGGTGAAGGTCCGTCCGTCAGGTACGCCACGGGCAGGAGTGACGACAAGCTTGGCGCCCTCATGCTCGAAGCGTGCCCCCAGCCCGTCAACGCTGACGGAATGGACGGTCAGTCCGTCCAGGTCCAGGCTGAAGCTGGCCAGATCCTGAGTAGCGCGCGCAGTCATCGTGGCGTTGGCACTGAGCTGATCGGTGGGCGGATCATAGAGCAGATCCAGCTGATAATGAGCCGCGTCGTAACCCGTGTTGCCGGCGTCCGGAAAGTAGGGGTCGCCGATGCTGGCAGACCCGGGTTCAAAGTAGGGCTGGCCCGGGTTCGGCGCAGCCGCGGCCGGAGCGGCGGGCAACAGCAGGCAGGTGAAACCTACGGCAACACCCGCGGCCAGAAGCCTACTGCGCCGTGACATCCAGATTTCCCCCCCATCGGCCGGCGCATCGGGACCGGACCCGCACTTGGCTAGGGTCGGCGGTGTTGGCGCTGGCCATCCACCTAACATGCTCTTGTTTGGGGCCACTGTCAACGGATGCGGCAATGGACCCGTGCAGCCTGGCTGCACGGGTCCATTGTGGAACGCGAAACTTGGAAAAACGCTACGGGCGGCCGATGCCCTTGTAGGTCCAGCCGGCCTGGCGCCAAGAGACCGGGTCCAAGACGTTGCGTCCGTCCAGGACGTTCTTCTCATCAACCTGGTTTCCGACGGCCACGGGATCCAGCTCGCGGTATTCCTTCCACTCGGTTAGCAGGACCAAAGCGTGGGCGCGGGCTATCGCCGTCTTCGTATCCGGTTCGTAGCTGAGCTCCGGGAAGCGCTGCACGGCGTTGGCCAGGGCCTCGGGATCGGTGACCGTGACGGTGGCGCCCTGTAATTGCAGCTGGGCGGCTACGGACAGGGCAGGGGAATCCCGCACGTCGTCGGACTCCGGCTTGAACGCGGCACCCAGCACGGTGATGCGTTTGCCGATCAGCGACCCGCCGCACAGCTCCCGGGTCAGTTCCACCACCCGCGTGCGGCGGCGCATGTTGATGGCGTCCACCTCGCGCAGGAAGGTCAACGCCTGATCTGCGCCCAGTTCACCCGCCCGGGCCATAAAGGCGCGGATGTCCTTTGGCAGGCAACCGCCGCCGAACCCGACGCCGGCGTTGAGGAACTTGCGGCCAATTCGCTCGTCCATGCCGATGGCGTCGGCGAGGGCAGTCACGTCGGCGCCGGCGGCGTCGCACACCTCGGCCATGGCATTGATGAAGGAAATCTTGGTGGCCAGGAAGGAATTAGCAGCCGTCTTGACCAGCTCTGCCGTTGCATAGTCCATCACCAGCCGGGGGGTCCCTTGCGCGAGCGGCACCGCGTAAACCTCGTCCAAGGCGGCAGTGGCTGCTTCGCCTGCGGGTCCTGAAGGGACGCCGTACACGAACCGGTCGGGTGTCAGGGTGTCCTTCACCGCGTGGCCCTCCCGCAGGAACTCCGGGTTCCACGCCAGTACTGCCTCGGGAGCGATCTCCCGGACTTCATCGGCCAACCGTGCAGCCGTGCCCACCGGCACGGTGGACTTCCCGACCATCACGTCACCGGGGTTCAGGTGTGCCGCCAGGGATGTGAAGGCAGCGTCGACGTAGCGCAGGTCTGCGGCGTTCTCGCCCTTGCGCTGGGGTGTGCCCACACAGACGAAGTGCACCACAGCGCCGGCGGCGTCGGCCATGTCCGTGCTGAAGGTCAAGCGTCCGGTCTTTTGGACCTCGGTGAGCAGTTCCGGCAGCCCCGGCTCGAAGAACGGGGCGCGGCCGGCCTGAAGCTCGGCGATCTTGCGCTCGTCAACGTCGATGCCGACGACATCGTGGCCGAGCTTGGCCATGGCGGCAGCGTGAACGGCCCCCAGATAGCCACAGCCGATGACGGAAATACGCATACTGGTCCTTTGGTCTGTGCGGTGAGAGAGACTAGTTCGACTTTATCGCGTTACCGGGCGCCGGTTGCGCCGGCGCTCCAGCCAGGCATAGGCGAGTACCGTGCCTAGCGCCGCACCCAATGTGTTCACCCAGACATCCTGCAAGGAGGCGTAGCGGCCGGGCAAAAACGACTGCTGGCAATATTCGATGGCGCCGGAAAACAGCAACGCTCCTGCCGGCGTGAGCCAGCGCCATCCGGACGGCAGCAACAGGGCGGTCAGCAAACCGAGGGGGATAAACATCACGACGTTGGCCCCGGATTCGATCAGGTTGTAGTCGAACCAGTCCGGGACTCCTGCGCGATGCAGCGCAGACAGGATGTGCTGGATTAAGCCGTGCGCAGCCCCATCCACCGGGGTGGGCCAGAGGACAACAAGGGCGACACCCAAGATGTAGGCGGCCAGCAAGGCGGCGGTGAGGATGCGGCCGCGCGCCGGCGTGGTGCTGAGCCGCATGGGGGTCCTTTCGCACGGGGTGGACGGGCCGGAACAGGGCAGACAACCGGCCACCATGCTATCGGTGAAGGCCTTTAGATTGTTTTTTGTTCGTTTCAGCACCGAATCAGCTGCCAGCTCTATTGCAAAACACTTGCTTCATGTAGCTTCCGGGCAGGATCCTGCTACGGGGATAGCGGGGTCCTTCATCGCACCCTATGGAGGAACCAGCGTGAAAACACACCGTTTCAGGCGCGGAGCGGCCATCACCGCCGCCACCGCTTTGGCATTCGGTATTGGGCTGCCAGCCCAGGCCGACAACGGGACGAATACCAGCGCCCTGCGAGATGCCGTCACCGCCGAGAACATCTTCAACCATCTGCAGGCTCTGCAGGACGTGGCCGATGCCAATGGCGGCAACCGGGCTGCGGGTACCCCCGGGTACGAGGCAACGGCCCAGTACATCGAAGCGCAGCTGTCGGCGGCCGGATACACGCCGGTGCGCCAGACGTTCTCCTACGAACGCTTCGTGCTCAACAGCGCGGACTTCGAGCAGATGGCCCCGACGCCCACCGTGTATGCGGCGGCAGAGGACTTCCTGGGCATGGATTACTCAGGATCCGGTGACGTCACCGCACCGGTGACAGCCGTGGATATCAACCTGGCGGGGGACAGGGCGTCCACCAGCGGTTGTGAGGCTACCGACTTTGCCGGCTTCCCCGCCGGAAACATCGCGTTGATCCAGCGGGGCACCTGCGACTTCGCCACGAAGGTGTCGAATGCTGCGGGCGCGGGCGCCGTGGGCGTGGTGCTTTTCAACCAAGGAAACGGGGGCGCACCGGACCGGCTCGAACTGTTCGCCGGCACGCTGGGCACACCCCAGGCCATCCCGGCGGTGAGCACCAGCTTCGATCTGGGGGACGAACTGGCCGGCACGGTCGGCCTGGAGATGCGGATCGCGGTGGACGCCGAAATTGTCCAGACGGAGACGTTCAACATTCTGGCCGACACGGCCGGACGTGCGGACCGCACGGTTGTGGTCGGCGCCCACATGGATTCGGTCTCCGAAGGCCCGGGCATCAATGACAATGGCTCCGGCAGCGCGGCGATTCTGGAAACTGCGCTCCAGATCGCGGCCAGCGGCGACGAGCCACGAAACCGGGTGCGGTTCGCCTTCTGGGGCGCTGAAGAGGACGGTCTGCTTGGTTCCGAGTACTACGTTTCCCAGCTGACGAAGAAGGAGATCAAGCAGCATGCGCTGAACCTGAACTTCGACATGGTCGGCTCGCCCAACGCCGTCCGCTTCGTCTACGACGGCGACGGCGGTGCGTTCGGGATGGCCGGGCCGAACGGGTCTGCGAACGTTGAGCACATCTTCGAGGACTACTTCGCCTCGCAGGGACTGGCCACGGAGCCGACAGCCTTCGACGGCCGCTCGGACTACCTCGCCTTCATCGACAACGGCATCCCCGCCGGAGGCTTGTTCACCGGTGCTGAGGGGATCAAGAGCGACGGACAAGCAGCCATCTTCGGAGGCATGGCCGACGCCCCCTTTGATCCCTGCTACCACGCGGCGTGCGACACGGTGGACAACGTGGACCCCGTTGTTCTCGAACAGATGGCCGATGCGATTGCGCATGCCACGCTGACCTTCGCGGAGACCACCTCGGCGATCAACGGCACCGCAAAGGGCAATGGCAAGGGAGCCGACAGCGCCAAGATGCTGTTCAAGGGCCACCAGGCCATTCGTTAAGGGGCAGGCGTCATCCGGCCGGTTGCCGGCACCAGCGGTTTATGCCGGCAACCGGCTCAGGGAGGCCGTCTCCGGACGGCCTCCCTGAGCGCCGTGCTGCGGGATGGAAACCCGGAACGTGGTGCCGGCTCCGAGCACGCTGCTAAAGGTCAGCGTGCCGCCGTGCGCCTCGGCGATCGATTTGCTGATCGCCAACCCCAGCCCCAGCCCGGGGATGGCAGCTTGCCGAACCGAACTGGTCCGGAAGAACTTGGTGAAGACTTCTGCCTGGTCGGCTTCCGACATGCCCTTCCCGGTGTCGCTGACTTCCAGCACGGCTGCGCCGTCGTCTTCGAAGCTACGGACGGTGACCCGGCCGCCGTCGGGCGAATACTTGATGGCGTTGGAGAGCAAGTTGTCCAGGACTTGGCCCATCCTGGTGGGATCGACCTCGGCCACCAGCCCCTCGGCGGCGTCGATCACGAACTCCACGCCTGCCTGTTCCGCCCTCGGCATGGCCGAAGCCACGCTGCCGGCCACAACGTCAGCCAATGCGGTGCTGCGCGGTTCTACGCTCAGCGTCCCCGCCGCCGTGAAAAGCAGGTCTTCCACCAGTTGGAGCAGGCGCTCGGAATTGCGCATGGCAATGGTGAGGGAGTGGCTGACGTGTTGCGGCAGCTGGTCGGCGTCCTCGAGGGCGAGGTCCAAATAGCCCATGATCGAGGTCAGGGGCGTGCGAAGCTCGTGCGTGACGCTGGAGACGAACTCTTCCTTGACCGTCAGTGCGTTGACGAGGTCGGTGACATCGCTGAAAGCCATGACGGTTCCGTCGAACCGGCCGGCATCGTCCTGCATGGGCCGCGCCGTGCACAACATGGCCCGCTGGCCCTCACCGGCACCGATCCACACCAAGACGTCCGAAAATGTCTCCCCGCGCACGGCACGGCGGATGGGCCGGTCCTCCAAAGCGAAGGGAGTGACCCTGTCGGCTTCGAAGACCAGCAGGTCGGCCTCGTCCGGATTCTCGATTCCCTGGGGCATGGCGACCGAGCGGTCCCGCTGCTGTTGCACGTTGCTGAGGATGTCCTTGCCGTGGGCATCGGTGACGAGGACGCCCACGGCAACGGCGTTCAGGACGGTATCCAGCCGGCGAACGTGGACCTTGCTGTCTTCCAGCAAGGCCCTTAGCTCGCGGTCTTTGTGAGCCAGCTTTTGCTGTTGAGCCGTCGAGCTCAGGGCGAAAACGGACGCGGTGATGGACACCGTCAAGGTCACAATCGGGATTAGGACCGGAGCGACCAAAGCTTCAGGCGTCACCGGATCCGGTCCGGCGAACACCGGAATCCAAATGATCAGCAGCGGCGCAACGAAACTGATCAGACGCGCGGCGGCGGGAGCTATCTCCGACCATGCCATCCAGAAAACCGGGAAGACGGCCAGCAGGCTAATACCGGAGAGCTCCGTCCCGCTGCCCTGACGGAGGAACCCGATGGCGACGAAATCCAGCAGCGGGATAACCCAGTAGGAGGGATAGGGCAGCCGGTCCCACGGGACGACGGCACTCAGGACCCACAAGACGCCGATGCCGACGAGACCGCCGATGAAGTGCGGGTTGGACAGCAGGTCCGGGAAAAAGACCGCAGCCAGCACCGCGGTCAGCGCCACGGACAGGCAGAGCGGCAGATGGCTCAGGACCACGCGTGCGCGCAGGGACAGCTCATGGAACTGCTGGCGGCCGGTCAGCAATGACAACAGCGGGCTTGATGCGGCAGACATGCTCGAAGATCCCCTACTCCGGCAGCCCACCTGCCGGCTACGTTGCGGGGCCCGGGCTGGCCATAACTGGTTCAGTATGGCACGGGCGCGGCTGCGCACAGCGGAACCGTACGGTGTGTGACGCGGGTCGCAGAGGCGGCGCGAGGCGGCGCCGGCGCCAACCCCGGATCAACTGGTCGCGCGCGGGTCCTGCTGATACACATCCGGCACGCCGTCGTGGTCGGTGTCCGCGGTTTCCAGTTCCTCGACCTGGCGGTAGTGCCGGTTGCGGGCGCGCAGCAGGACGGCAGCCAGCAGGGCGGAGACCAGGGAACCGGCCAGGACGGCCACCTTCGCGTGGTCGTGGTGCTCGGAGCCGAGCGTGAAGCTCAGGTCATTGACCAGCAGCGACACGGTGAAGCCGACGCCGGCCAGCACCGCAACGCCAAGCACATCGATCCACTTCAGTGACGGATCCAGGCTGGCCTTGGTGGACTTTGTCAGCACCCAGGTGGTGAGCATGATGCCCAGCGGCTTGCCGATCACCAGCGCCGCGGCAATGCCGATGGCCACGGAGTCGGTGAAGGTGCGGCTGATGCCTTCCCAACCGCCGAGGGCCACACCGGCCGCGAAGAACGCGAAAACCGGCACCGCGAACCCGGTGGAGAGCGGCCGGAAGCGGTGTTCCAGTTGCTCGGCCAGCCCGGGGCCGGCGTCCGGGCCGCCGTTCTTCTTGCTGCGCAGCACCGGGACCATGAAACCGAGCAGCACCCCGGCGACTGTCGCGTGCACGCCGGAGGAGTGCATCAGTGCCCAGGTGACGATGCCGAGCGGAAGGAGAATGACCCAGGCGGCCAGGTGGTGTTGGGCGAAGAACTTGGGAAACTGATGGGACAGGAACGCGAAGGCGCCCAGCGGGAGCAACATCCACAGCAGGTACGGTACCTGCACGTCTGCGGAGTAGAAGAACGCGATGATGGCGATGGCGATCAGATCGTCCATCACGGCCAGGGTCAGGATAAAAATTCGCAGTGCGCTGGGCAGATGCGAGCTGATCACGGCGAGGACGGCGACGGCGAAGGCGATGTCGGTTGCCGTCGGGATGGCCCAGCCGCGCAAGGCCTCCGGACCAGCGCCCAGGTTCACAATGACGAAGATCAGGGCGGGCACCGCGACGCCGCCGAAGGCCGCGGCGATGGGGACGATGGCGCGGGCGGGGGAGCGGAGGTCGCCCGCGACGAACTCGCGCTTGAGTTCCAGGCCGGTCAGGAAGAAGAAGATCGCCAGCAAACCGTCTGAAGCCCAGTGTCCGATGCTGAGGTTCAGGTGCAGGGCCTCAATGCCCACCTCGAAGTCGCGGATGGCGAAATAGCTCTCGGCTGCGGGCGAGTTGGCCCAGATGAGTGCGGCGACGGTGGCGACCAGCAACAGGATCCCGCCGACCGTTTCCTTGCGCAGCAGCTCGTTGATCCGGAGGAATTCGGGATAGCTGCCTCGGCCCAGGATGGTCTTCTGGCCGGGAGGTGGGGGAGTGGCCATGTATGGCTCCTGACGGTCGGTCGCCCTGAGGGCTCGTTCAATGACTCGACGACCAGACTTCCCGTCACACCGTGTGCCAGTTTACACGCCCGTAGGCCCGTGAGGCGGTGGGCACCCGCTCTCACGGGACCGCGAGGAGGCCGCCGCCGTCGTGATTAAACACGCCCGGGCGCGCAGCCAAGGGGCAGAACCTGCCGTGCCCTTGGCTGCGCGCCCGGGAAAGCCTGCGTGTTCCCTCAGGCGTTGTGGTGGGTGTCGGAACGCCCGATGATTTGCTTGGGAATGAAGAAGGCCAGCGTGAACAGGCCCAGTCCGATGGCGAACGCCGGGATGGGGCCGATGACCGATTCCAGGCTGAAGGCGTACAGGGAACCGAAAAAGATCAGCATGATGACCACGAAGGTGACGAGATTGCTGACCAAGTGTCCCTCGCCCGAATGGGTGCGCTGCTTGGGATGGGCTGCCATGGGGTGTTTCTCCTCAATAGTGCGATGCGGCATCAGTAGCTGCCGGCGGCTTGCTCACCATTAACAATAGCCACTGATGAACTGGCGCCAATTCGTGTTGCGCCGGCCCGGAGCATGGCGCGCGCGTCATCGATGGAGCGCACGCCGCCGGAGGCCTTAACACCGAGCTGCGGCCCGACGGCATCCCGCATCAGCGCAATGTCCTCAGCGGTGGCGCCGCCGCCGCTGAAGCCGGTGGAGGTCTTGACGAAGTCTGCGCCGGCCTCGGCCGCGGCTTCGCAGACCATCCGCTTTTGCTCGTCGGAGAGCAGATGGGTTTCCAGAATGACCTTGAGGATGGCACCGCCGGCATGGACGGCTTCGGCCACGGCTGCTATGTCCGCGAAGACGGTGTCACGGTCATCCGCGCGGGCGGCGGCGATGTTGATCACCATGTCGATCTCGTCCGCACCGTCTAAATTAGCGCCGCGGGCCTCGTAAACCTTCACATCGGTAGGCGTGGCACCGAACGGGAAGCCGATGACCGAACAGGTCTTGACTCCGGAACCCTTGAGTGTGCTGTGCACCAAGGCGGTCCACAGGGGGTTCACGCAGACGGCGGCAAAGCGGTATTTCATCGCCTCCTCGCAGACTGTGAGGATGTCCTCGCGGGAGGCTTCGGGCTTCAGCAGGGTGTGGTCGATGACCGAAGCGATCGACGTCGGGTCGTGATAGGTCTCGCTCGGCGCCGAGCCGGGTGTGCTGTCTTCAGACATGGCCATCCCTTTCGTCTGCTGGGTCCAGGAACATCCATCCTTGCATATCGCAGACAGCTGCCGGGGAGCCGTGCGCACAGCCCCGCCGGGCAGGCGACGCGGGGCCGATACCTGTCAGTGCGTGCCGCCTGTCGGATGGCCGTGTTTTTCGGCCTCGCGTCGGTGTTCCTCGAGCTTGTCCTCGGCGTCCTTCCGCCGGCGAGCGATGGCGCGCTCGTCGTCCGCCGGGCCGTGTTCTTCCGACGCCCTGTGTTCCGGCGTGTCGTCGGGGCTCGGGTGCCTGCCCCGCGAGGCTGGCGGATAGTCCTCGTCGATGGCCATGGCAGCATCGTCCCACAGTTGTGCTTAGCGCAAAAGGTGCTATTCCACCAGTCCGAGGGCTGTGCGGATGTCAGCATTGATCGCATGCAATGCCTGCGCAGCCTCGGCCCGCACGGCCGGCAGTTGCTCCGCCGATGAGACCGGCCGGATGACCTCCAGATAGCACTTGAGCTTGGGCTCGGTACCGCTGGGCCGGATGATCACCCGGGTCTCGTCCCGGCTGAGGAACAACATCCCCTCGGTGGGCGGCAGTGCTTCGCTGCCCAGGGACAAGTCCGTGCGGGCGGCCACCGGGGATCCTGCGAACGACGACGGCGGCTGCTCACGGAGCCGGTCCATCATTGCTGGAATCAGGGCCAGGTTCTCCACCCGGACGCTGAGCTGGTCGGTGGCGTGCAGCCCATACCGCAGGGCCAACTCGTCGAGGGTGTCGAAGACGGTGTGCCCAGAGGCTTGCAGGTCGGCGGCAAGCTCCGCGAGCAGCAGGGCGGCGGACATACCGTCCTTGTCGCGGACCAGATGCGGTGCCACGCAGTAGCCCAAAGCCTCTTCATAGCCATAGACCAAGCCAGGGACGCGGGAAATCCACTTGAAGCCGGTGAGGGTCTCCACGTGCTGGGTGCCCGCATCGGCCGCGATCTTGCCCAACAGCCGGGAAGAGACAATGGAATTGGCGAAGACCCGGCTGCGCCCGGGCGGGCCGTTTTCCGGCGTCAACTGGTCCTGGCCGGCCAAGCGTGCGGCCATGTGCGCGCCGAGCAAGGCACCGACCTCGTCGCCACGAAGCATCCGCCACGTGCCAGTCGACGGATCTTTTGCCGCCAGGGCCGCGCGGTCGGCGTCGGGGTCATTGGCAATGACCAGATCCGCTCCGACTTCCGCCGCTGTCTCCAAGGCCAGATCGATGGCTCCGGCTTCTTCGGGATTGGGGAAGGCTACGGTCGGGAAATCAGGATCCGGATCCGCCTGCGCGGCCACCATCGTGACGTCAGTGAATCCAGCTTGCCCAAAGACGGCCCGCATGGTGGCCCCGCCCACCCCGTGCATGGGAGTGAGCACGATCTTCAGTTTCCGCTGTGGGAACATCTGGGGATCGGCCAGGGCGGTCACGGCTGCCGCGTAGTCGCCGGCGATAGCGTCCGGCAGGACCGTCCAGCCTTCCTCGGCAAGGCTGATCGATTCCAGCTCCGGGCCGTAGTCGATCCGCGCGGCGATTTCGGTGTCGTAGGGTGCCACAATCTGAGCGCCGCGTCCGCCTTCGTCCACGGCACGTCCGCCCAGGTAGACCTTGTAGCCGTTGTCGTTGGCGGGATTGTGGCTGGCGGTGACCATCACGCCCGCTTCGCAGCCCAGCGCCCGGACCGCATACGCCAGCACCGGCGTGGGCAGGGCCGAGGGCATCAGGAAGGTTTCGATGCCGGCGGCGGTGAAGATGGCGGCGGATTCGGCGGCAAAAACGTCAGAGTTCCGGCGCGCGTCGAAGCCGACCACGGCGCGCGGGGTGTATCCGCCGTCGGCGGCGTCCAGCAGGAACCGGGCCAGGCCCGCCGCGGTCCGGCGCACCACCACCCGGTTCATCCGGAAGGGACCCGCGCCCAAGGCAGCCCGCAGCCCGGCCGTGCCGAAGGCGAGCGTGCCGGAAAACCGGTCCGCCAGTTCGGCCCGGGCCGCTGCGGCCTCCGGGCCCTCGCCGTCGGCAGTTGCTACCAAGTCCTGCAATTCCTGCCGGGTCTGCGGGTCCGGGTCGGTCTCCAGCCAGGCCGCGGCAGCGGTCATGAGCTGGTCGGTTGTTGCGGTCATCTCTCTCCCGTTCACAGCTTGGCGACGATGCCGGCCAGCAGCCGAGAGATCCGCGGGCCTGCGGCGTGTCCCGCCTCGATGACCTCGGCGTGGCTGAGCGGGGTGTCGCTGATGCCGGCAGCCAGATTGGTTACCAGTGAGATACCGAACACTTCCATGCCCGCGTGCCGGGCGGCGATGGACTCCAGCGCCGTGGACATGCCGACCAGATCGGCACCGATCCGCTTGGCGTACTGCACCTCCGCCGGCGTCTCGTAGTGGGGGCCGGTGAACTGTGCGTACACACCTTCGTCCAGGCTGGGGTCGACCTCCCGGGCCAGCGCACGGAGCCGCTCCGAATAGAGGTCCGTCAGGTCAACGAACGTAGCCCCTTCCAGCGGTGATGCGGCGGTGAGATTGATGTGGTCGCTGATCAGCACCGGCGTACCCGGTGACCAGGCCGGGTTGAGTCCGCCGCAGCCGTTGGTCACGACCAAGGTCTTGCAGCCGGCCGCCGCGGCGGTGCGGACGCCGTGTACGACGGCGCGCACGCCCTTGCCCTCGTAGTAGTGGGTGCGGGCTCCGAGCACCAGGACACGTTTGCCGTCCGGGGTCAGGACGGACCGGATGGTGCCCACGTGGCCCTCGACGGCGGGGGCGGAGAACCCGGGAATGTCCGCGGCCGGAATCGTATGCGTGGTGTCGCCGATGAGGTCGGCGGCCTCGCCCCAGCCGGAGCCGAGCACCAGCGCCACATCATGGGCGGGAACACCGGTCTGCTGGGCCAGGAAAGCGGCTGCCTCGGCGGCCAGTTCAAAGGGATCTGTAGTCACAGCACCTAACCTACCCGGTGCCCAACTGCTGCTGAAAGCAGAAGGGTTAGCCCCGCCGTCGTCGTGGGCATTGGGGAAGTCCTTAACCGGCCCCGATGCAGCTGCCGCGCTGCCGCCGACCGGCCTTCAGGTTGAGGCCGTAGTGGGCATGCGACACAATGAAGTTCGTGACTAGCCAAATAGATTTCAGTGCCCCGCGTCTAGCGATCCTGGGCGGGGGCCCCGGCGGGTATGAGGCGGCCATGGTGGCCAATTCACTCGGCGCCAAGGTGACCATCATCGAGCGGCAAGGCCTCGGCGGCTCGGCGGTCTTGACCGACGTGGTGCCGTCCAAGACCCTGATCGCCACGGCGGATGCCATGCGGCGGGTGGCCAGCGCCCATGACCTGGGTGTTCGTTTTGATGAGCACTCGAAGGCTGCCTACGCCGATCTGCGTACTGTGAACGACCGGCTGCTCAAGCTGGCCGAGAGCCAGTCGGCGGACATCCACCACGGTCTGGAACGTGCCGGCGTGCGCGTCATTTTGGGCGAGGGCAAGCTGTCCGGGCCGAACGCCATCGTTGTCAGCACCGAATCCGGGACCGAGACGGTGGAAGCCGACGCCATCCTGCTGGCCACCGGCGCGACGCCGCGGGAACTGCCCAGCGCCAAGCCCGACGGCGAACGCATCTTCAACTGGGCCCAGGTCTATAACCTGACCGAGATTCCCGAACACCTGATCGTGGTCGGGTCGGGCGTGACCGGAGCGGAGTTCGCCTCCGCCTATCGGATGCTCGGCACCAGAGTCACCCTGGTCTCCTCGCGTGACCGGGTGCTGCCCGGCGAGGACGCGGACGCCGCCGCGGTGCTCGAAGACGTCTTCGCCCGCAGCGGGATGACGGTGCTGTCCAAGTCCCGCGCCGCGGGGGTGGATCGAACGGACGACGGCGTGCTGGTCACCCTGGCCGACGGGCGCGTGGTCGAGGGCTCGCATTGCCTGCTGGCCGTCGGCGGCGTGCCGAATACCGCCGGGATCGGGCTGGAAGAGGCCGGCGTGGCCTTGACCGAGAGCGGCCACATCAAGGTGGACGGCGTCTCCCGCACCACTGCCTCGAACATCTATGCGGCCGGCGACTGCACCGGCGTACTGGCCTTGGCCTCCGTGGCCGCCATGCAGGGCCGGATCGCCGTGGCGCACCTGCTGGGCGACTACGTCAAGCCGCTGAAGCTCACCCAGGTGGCATCCAATATCTTCACCAGTCCGGAAATCGCCACCGTCGGTGTTACCGAGGAAGATGTCGCCTCCGGCCGGTACCAGGGCGACATCATCAAGCTCTCGCTGAACACCAACGCGCGGGCCAAGATGATGAATGTTTCCGACGGCTTCGTCAAGATCATCGCCCGCCGCGGTTCCGGCACTGTGATCGGGGGAGTGGTGGTGGCCCCGCGGGCCTCCGAGTTGATCTTCCCGATCGCCCTGGCCGTTACGCAGAAGCTGCATGTGGACGACGTCGCAAACACCTTCACGGTGTACCCGTCGCTGACCGGTTCGATTTCCGAGGCCGCTCGACGCCTGCACGTACATCTGTAGGCAGTAGACTGCGCCGTCATTCCGGCATAAAGTGCGCCAAATTATCTGGCTGTGCGACTACAATCACCAATAAGTAGTGATTGAAACGATGAACCAGAGTAGATCAGTTGGGGGACAAGGAATGAGCGAGCAGCGAACTGCCGTCATCGTGGAGGACGACCTGGACATCAGGGAGCTGATCTCGACGGTGCTGTCCAGCTCCGGATTTACGGTTCATACCGCGTCCTCCGGCATGGAAGGCGTTGCCGCGATCAAGCGCCACAATCCGGACGTCGTGACCCTTGATCTCGGCCTGCCGGACATCGACGGATTCGAAGTCGCCCGCCAGGTGCGGCGGTTCAGCGACACGTACATCATCATGTTGACGGCACGCGCCGAAGAGCTGGACACGTTGTTGGGCTTGGAAACCGGTGCCGATGACTACCTGACCAAGCCGTTCCGCCCCCGGGAACTCCGTGCCCGGATCACCGCGATGCTCCGGCGCCCGCGCGCTACCAAGGACAACGACGGCGGTGCCGCCGTGAGCGGCTCGACCCCGTCGGGTGATCTGGCCGTAACCACCGCTGCCCCGGTGCCGGAACCCGTCCTGCAAGGCGCCGGCGTGGGTGGCGGCGGACAAGCCGGCCTGCAGCTGTCGCCCTCCGGCGTGGCCCCGGTTCCGGCTATGGCCGGAGGCGGCGCGGCGCCTGCGGTCGCTGCCGAGGCCAGCGTCGAGCCGATCATGGCCGCGCCCGTCCCGTCCGCTGACGGCGTGCTGGAGCACAACGGGATTGTGGTGGACAGCCGTTCCCGTACGGTCATCCGTTCCGGACGCGAGCTTGACTTAACCCGCAGCGAATTCGACCTGCTCTACGCCTTGATGGAAAGCGGACGGGTGGTGCGGACCAAGGCTGATTTGGTTCGCCGCCTGCGCAACGAACCGTACAACACCGGCGGCTACATTTCAGACTCCGACGAGCGCACCATCGAAGTGCACATGGCCAACCTCCGCCGCAAGCTTGGCGACGATACGAAGGCCCCGCGCTGGATCAAGACAGTCCGCGGAGTGGGATACAGCCTGGCGCCGAGGCGGTAACCGACTACGCCAGGTGGTAGCTGCGCAGCTGTGCCGTCGTCGACATCCCGCAGGCGCGCAGTTCGTCCAGCAGGGTGGCAGCCGCATCGAACAGCTGCCCGTGGACCAGTCCTTCGAGATGCTCTGCCATCCGGCCGAGGCGTCCCGCCCCCACCATGCTGCTGGAGATCTTCAGGCTGAGGATGGCATCCATCGCGTCTTCGGCGTCCCGTGCCAGCACCGCACCAGACACTCTGCCATAACGGTGATCCCACAGCTCCAGATAGTTGTTGATGAAGCGCCGGCGCATGCTGCCGTCGTGGTCGCCGAGATCCGCAGCTAGTTTCTCCAGCACGGAGTCCAGCACCAGCGGAACCTCGGCTGCATTGGCGGTCATGCCGTCGCCTCGGAGCGGGAAGCGGAGGGGCGCCCGGAAATGAACACGAGGCGGTACTCCTTCCAACTGGTTGCGGTATCGAACTACTTCTTATCGTAAGCGATGGCACTGGCCAGCCTGCGCGAGCGATCCCAACCTTGGTAACTCTTGAGCACCAATTGTGCCTGCCGTCGGCTTGCGGTGCATCGAGCGACGCCTGAGCTGCACGGCGTTGCAGCTGCCGCGCGCGCCGGCAGCGGCTACACGTCCCCGGAGGCGAGAAAACTGAGCGAGTCTTTCGGAAACCTCATGCGGACCTTAAGCGACGTCCGCCAAAGTCTTTGTCAGAGGTCACAAGTGAACCAGGCTTGGACCCCGTCTCCGCAAGTCCACCATCCGCTGGGAACGGCAGCCCAGCACCTTGTGCATCGTTCGGAGGGAGTGCTCCGGCAGCGCGAAGTGCTGGGCTGCTGGTTCTCTACCTTCCCAGCCCGGCCCGCCGCAAGGCCTCGGCCATTGCAGTGTTCGCGGAAGCTCCGTTACCCGGCTGACGGTCATTTGCGCTGGGCTTCTTGCCATGGCGGCGGCCGGGCCTGCCCCCACCCGAGCCAGGACGCGAGCCTTCCTTGCGGGCATCTCCGGCACGGCCTGCCTGAGCCGAACCCTGTCGACGCGGCTCACCGGCGGGAACTTCGTCGTCGAGCCGGAGCGTCAGCGAGATGCGCTTCCGCTCCGGGTCGGCCTCCAAGACCTTGACCTTCACCACTTGCCCGGACTTGACCATGTCGTGCGGATTCGAGACGAACTTGTCCGACATGGCGGAAATATGGACCAGCCCGTCCTGATGGACGCCTACATCCACGAAGGCGCCGAAAGCCGCCACGTTGGTCACGGTGCCTTCCAGCACCATGCCCGGCGTCAGGTCTGAAATCTTCTCGACACCGTCGGTGAATGTTGCGGTGGTGAAGTGCGGGCGTGGATCGCGTCCGGGCTTTTCCAACTCGGAGATGATGTCCCGCACGGTCGGAAGGCCGAAGGTCTCGTCGACGAACTGCTGGGGATCCAGCACGGCCAGGGACTGGCCGCCTCGCGCCGCCTCCGTGGCGGTGGTGCCGGCCGCGGCAAGGATCTTCCGGGCAATGCCGTACGCTTCCGGGTGCACGCTGGAAGCATCCAACGGCTCGGTTCCACCGGTGATGCGCAGGAAGCCGGCGCACTGCTCGAAGGCTTTCCCACCCAGCCGCGGGACCTTTTTGAGTTCGGCACGCTTGGCAAACGGACCATTGGCGTTGCGGTAGGCGACGATGTTTTCGCTCAACTGCGAGCCGAGACCCGCCACCTGGGACAGGAGGGACGGCGACGCGGTGTTCAGGTCCACGCCCACTGCATTAACACAGTCCTCGACCACTGCCTTGAGGGACCGCTCCAGCTTGGTGGCGGTGACATCGTGCTGGTACTGCCCGACGCCGATGGACTTGGGGTCAATTTTGACCAGCTCGGCCAGCGGGTCCTGCAGACGGCGGGCGATCGACACCGCACCGCGCAGCGAGACATCCAGTTCGGGCAGTTCCGCCGAGGCCAAAGCCGAGGCGGAATACACGGATGCACCCGCCTCCGAGACCACAAGCTTCTGCAGCTTACGTGTGGACCCCATCAGCTTGATCAGTTCGGTGGCCAGCTTGTCCGTCTCCCGTGAGGCGGTGCCGTTGCCAATGGCGACGAGCTCGACGGCATGCTTGTCGGCCAGCCGGGCCAGCGAGGCCAAAGACTCATCCCACTTCTTGGCCGGAGCATGCGGGTAGATGGTATCGGTGGCCACCACTTTGCCGGTTCCGTCGACGACGGCGACCTTCACTCCGGTGCGCAGCCCGGGATCCAACCCCAGGGTGGCCCGGTTTCCGGCCGGTGCCGCCAGCAGCACGTCCCGGAGGTTGGCGGCGAAGACCCGGACAGCCTCGTCTTCGGCTGCGGTAAACAGCCGCACGCGAAGGTCGATGGCCAGCTTGACCAGGATCCGGCGCCACCCCAGCTGGGCGGTCTGCATCAGCCAGCGGTCTGCCGGCCGACCGCGATCGGCCACGCCCACGCGCGACGCCACCGCGTTCTCAAAGCGCCCGCGCGCCTGCGCGTACTCTTCGGCCTCTGCGGGGTTGCCCTCGCTGATGTCCAGGTTCAGCACGCCTTCCTTCTCGCCGCGCAGCAGCGCCAGCACGCGGTGCGAGGGGAGGCCGGCGGGATCCTGGGCGAAGTCGAAGTAGTCGGCAAACTTTTGCCCGGTTTCCTCCTGGCCCTCGCGGACCTCGGCCCGCACCAGGCCCTGCTTCCACAGCCGTTCCCGCAGTTCCGACACCAGATCGGCATCTTGGCTGATCTGCTCCACCAGGATGGCACGGGCGCCGGCCAGCGCGTCCACCGGCTCGTTGATGGCGTGCTCGGGATTGAGGAATGATGCCGCGGCTGCCAGCGGATCCTGCGAGGGATCCGCCAGCAGGCCTACGGCAAGCGGCTCCAGCCCGGCTTCGCGGGCGATCTGGGCCTTCGTTCGCCGCTTGGACTTGTAGGGCAGGTAAATATCCTCGAGCCGGGCTTTGGTATCCGCCGCGTTGACGGCGGCTTCCAGCTCAGCCGTCAGTTTGCCTTGGGCGGCAATGGCCTCCAGCACGGCGCGACGGCGGTCTTCCAGCTCCCGCAGGTAGCGCAGCCGCTCTTCGAGATCACGCAGCTGGGCGTCGTCCAACGTCCCGGTGGCTTCCTTGCGGTAGCGGGCGATGAACGGGACGGTGGCACCGCCGTCGAGCATTTCCACGGCTGCCTTGACCTGCCAAGTATTGACTCCCAGCTCCTGGGCGAGCTGGGCATAGATCCGCGCGCTGAGGGCGGCCGGATCAAGGGGAGGCAGGGTCGTGAGGAGGGCGGGCTGTTCAAGCGCGGATGTTTCGGTCACCGGTCCATTGTGCCGCATGGGCAGCCTCCCTTACCTGTCGGGATAGTAGAAGGTGTAGTCATCGTAGGGGTCGCGCCAGCGCGATTCGTCCCGGTGGATGCGCCGAACCTTGCCGGCCGGAACCCAGACTGTCCGGGCAGAACCCTGCGCATCGATCCACTTCAGCTGCACGCTGGACCGGTCCCATGAGACCGCCTTGGCGTCCAGGGTCGTGCCGGCCAGTTCCACCTGCACATACGGCTCACGGCAGTAGGGTGCGCGCACGGCCTGAGGGCGGTGGGGGATAGCACCAGGGCCACGAGCGCCGTCGGTCCTGGCATAGCTGCTGGCGGTCGCCACGTCGACTTTGTTCATGGCGGCAGGATCTCAGCTGGCAAGGACAGTCTGAGGACGCACGCGCCATCAGCCCCAAGCTCAGTATGCTGTCCGTGTGCTCCGGGCAGGCGCGCGGGGGCAACGACTGGAGGAGAGCACTGGACGGAAGTGTCGGCGGGGGAAGGAACGGGCATGCTGCATCACATCGGCGCGGCGGCAGGGCGCACCCTGGCCGCTGTCTTTTGGCTGCTCAAAAGGCTGCGGCCCGTGCGGCCTATCCATTCCATCGGTCTCCAACTCGATGGGCAACTGGAGCGGCGGGGATCGGACGTCGCGAGCGGCATACCCTGGCTGGACGAACCAGGCGCCAACGACGTCGTCGCGCGGCTGTCGAGGTCAGTCGGACTGCCGCCGCGTTGTCCCGACATTATCGGGCTGGCCTTGCGGGTCGCCATCGATGGCGAACCTGCCGATATTCTGCTGGCGTCCACCGGCACCTCCCGGGCCGGCCGGTTCCTCCTCTTGCCCCGGCGGAACGTAGCCACGGGGGCCATGACAACGTTGATGCCGTACCGGGGAGCGCACGGCCCGGTCCAACTCGCGGCGCGCCCGCTCCAGCCTCGAGTGCAACTTCCGGCGGATCCGGCTGGATTCATGCGGGCGCTGGGCAGCGAGGACTGGACCCTCGGCCTGTATCACGCCCGGGCGTGGGGGCAGTGGCAACAGATCGCTACCTTGACATTGCGGCCCGACCACAACGGGCGGGACACCACCATCCGGTTCGACCCGGTCCTGCATCGGCTGCCCGGCGTCGCCATGTACGGGTGGATCGAGAAGCTGCGTGAGCCGTCCTACTCGGTGTCCCGCAGGCCGCCGCCCTCAGTGTCCCGACGGCCGCCGCCGCATCGATAGCCGGCCTCTTTGGACCCATCAGCTCGGCGCAGCTGGCCTTCCCATTGCGTCTGCAATCCAGCTCCTAAGCAGCCGGGCGGCAGAGTTGGCGTCCTCCTCGTGCCACCAGTGGCCGGCATCTACTTCGACGACCTTCAGCACGGTCACCCACTGCTCAAGCCCATCCACTAAGCGCGGCGAAAGGAACGGATCCCGGAGGGGGACTATCACCTGCACGGGCGTCCAGCAGTCGGCCGACAGCGCCTGCCGGCGGTGCCAGTTCGCGCGGTACAGGCTGAGGCCGCGGATGCCGTTGTCGCCGATGCTCCGGCCGCTGAGGCGCTCGTAGCGGCGGGTCAGGAGCTTTCACCAAGCCAGTTCCGGAAGGACCGGCAACTGGAACCCGGCAACGTAGGAGCTTCGAATGGCCTGATTGAGTGCCTGTGGCCACAGCGCGGGCCGGCGCACTCGGTGGCGGAACCAGCGACGAAGGTGGCCCAAATCCGGCCCCGAGATGCTGGTGAAACTCAGGATTCGGCCGTCGGCACGGGCGTCCTGGACTGCCGCCCAACCTTGGATCGACCCTCAATCATGGCCCACCATTTGTACCGCCCCGGCGCCGGAGGAACCAATCACCGCGAAAAGATCATCCACTAGGACGGGGAGCCGGAAGGAACTGCGGTGGCGAAGGTCAGTCCGTGAGGCGCCTGCATTTCGCGTGTCATAGGCGATGACGTGGCAATCGGCGCTTAGCTCGGCGGCCAGGGGAGCGAAGACGGAGTGGTCATCGGGATAGCCGTGGACGAGCAGGACGGTTGGCACCCCGGCACCCGACGGCGGACCCCAGTGATAAACGGACAAGGTCGCGCCCGGCCGCACTACCGTCCGGGGCCATTCTTCAGCCATGATCCTGGTTCTCCCTCGGCAGCGTGGTGCGGTTTGGCCAGATGACGGCGGGCACCTCCGGTTCGTGCTGTGGTCAGCACAACAGAACTCGCCGTTCAGCGATTCCTGATGTTCTGCCAGCGTGTAGCGGGGCCCGGTTTGTGACGCACGGCTCTTTACCATAGCCGTCCACATATTGAAACGAATGTCCGGAGTTCGGACGCTCCGGCTTAGAATCTATCCGATATTCATCCGAGCGAAAGCCGTCATTCAATGTCCACACCAGCACCCGTCACCAAGGGGGCACCGGCCGCGCCGGTGAACTCCCGCGGCCGCGTTATAGTCGCCAGCCTCGTCGGCACCTCCATCGAGTTCTATGACTTCTATGTCTATGCCACCGCAGCCGTGCTCGTCTTCCCCGCACTGTTCTTCCCGAACGCCAGCGGCGCCGTCGCACTCTTGAGCTCGTTTGCGGTCTTCGGTGTGGCATTCATTGCCCGCCCGCTGGGATCGATTGTTTTCGGACACTTCGGCGACAAGTATGGCCGCAAGGGCACCTTGGTAGCCTCGCTGCTCACCATGGGCATCGCCACCTTCCTGATCGGCTGCCTGCCCACCGCCCAGGTGGACGGCTGGTCCTTCTGGGCCCCGGCTCTGCTGGTGGTCATGCGCTTCGCCCAGGGCCTCGCCCTCGGCGGCGAATGGAGCGGCGCCGCGCTGCTGGCTACCGAGAACGCGCCGGCCAATAAGCGGGCCATCTACGGAACCTTCCCGCAGCTGGGAGCGCCGATCGGCTTCATCATTGCCAACTCGCTGTTCCTGTTGTTGAGCATCAACCTGACCAACGAGCAGTTCATGGCCTGGGGTTGGCGGATTCCGTTCCTGGCCAGCGCCGTGATGGTGATCATCGGCCTGTGGGTCCGGCTGAAACTGGTGGAAACTCCGGCCTTCCAGAAGGTGGTGGACAAGGGCGAGGTAACTAAGCTGCCGATCGGCCGCGTGTTCAAGACCAGCTGGCGCCAGCTGATCCTGGGGACGTTCATCATGCTGGCCACCTACGTGCTGTTCTATCTGATGACCACCTTCACGCTCTCCTATGGCACCGCTGCGACCAATGCCGAGGACGCGGCAGCCGCGGCCGAGGCCGCCGGAAAGCCGTTCGATCCGGACACCTTTGCCGCCGGTCTGGGCTATGCCCGCAACGACTTCCTGCTGATGCTGATCATCGGTGTGGTGTTCTTCGGAATCTTCACACTGGTGGCTGGTCCGCTGGCAGAGAAGTTCGGCCGGCGGAAGACGCTGATCGCGGTGTCACTGGGCATTGTGGTGTTCGGCTTCCTGTGGGTTCCGCTGTTCGGCGGCGGCTTCGCCGGCACCATGGCGCACCTGATCATCGGGTTCACCCTGATGGGCCTGACCTTCGGGCCGATGGGAGCGATTCTGCCGGAGCTGTTCCCGACCAACGTGCGCTACACCGGTTCCGCCGTGGCCTATAACTTCTCGTCGATTCTCGGCGCCTCCGTGGCTCCGTTCATCGCCGTGGCGCTGTGGCAGGCCGCGGACGGGAGCACCTTCCTGGTGGGCCTGTATCTCAGTGCAGCTGCGGTGCTGACCCTGATCGCCCTGCTGCTGAGCAAGGAGACCAAGGACATGGACTACGAAAACCAGTCCAGCTGACTCTAGTCCGCTGGACACACGGGAGGGCCCGCGGCTGGTTGCCGCGGGCCCTCCTTGCGTGGTGGGATGTGACCTCCCATGGCCCCGCCGCAAGGACCCGGCTCTGGGGTGCCGGACCCCAAGGCTAGGGCCGGTGCCGCCGGAAGGGCGCCTGGGCCGGCAGCGCCACCGGTGCAGAGGTTGTCACGGCACAGCAAAAGCCCGCCGTCCCATGGGGGACGGCGGGCCAGATGCCGCCGAAGGAGCAGATCAAGCGGCCAGAATCAGACGGTGCTGCTCCTCCTGTTCGTGATGAAGCCCCAGATCACCAGCACGATCAGGGCTCCAATGATGGCCCAGATCCACGATGCGAGGCTGAAGAAATCGTTCATATCGACACTCGCCACCATGCCGCCGATCCATCCGCCCAGAAGAGCGCCGATGACGCCCAGTATCAGGGTGGCGATCCAGCCGCCGCCCTGCCGTCCGGGAAGGATCAGCTTGGCGATGGCGCCGGCAATCAATCCAAGCAAGAGGAATGCTAGAAAACCCATGATGTGCATCTCCTTTACGTAGGTGATACTTCATTTCTCCCGGCCAGGCCGGGCCACTGCTCCTTGGTAAGCATCACGCTACAGCATCGACAGCCTGCTTATAAGTTCCCGCGCCCACTTGGCACTAAAACGTGACAGAACTACAACGGCTGATACAGTCAGGCCGGCACAAAGTGCCTCTAGTCTGCGATTGTGGCCAGCACCGCGCCGGCGGAGACGGTGTCCCCGGGCTTGGCGGAAAGCCCCGAGATCGTCCCGGCCTTGTGCGCCGTGAGCGGCTGTTCCATCTTCATCGCCTCGAGTACGACGACGAGATCGCCTTCAGCGACCGTGTCGCCTTCGGCTACGGCAACTTTCACAATCGTGCCCTGCATGGGCGAGGCCAGACCGTCACCGCTTGCCGCGGCACCGGCCGCCGCGCCGGAACGCCCGCGGGCGCGCTTGGGCTTGCCATTGGACTTGGCCGCAGATCCCGTGCCCGAGCCGAGGCCGGCCGGAAGCACGACTTCCAGCCGCTTGCCCCCGACCTCGACGGTCACGCGCTGGCGCTCACCGTCCTCGTCGGCCGAGGCGGCCGGAGCGGACTGGAAGGCAGGAATGTCGTTGAGGAACTCGGTCTCGATCCAGCGGGTGTGGATACTGAAGGGCCCTTCCTCGGGGGCAAACGCCGGGTCCGCCACCACGGCGCGGTGGAACGGCAGCACGGTAGGCATGCCGCCGATTTCCATCTCGTCCAGTGCCCGCCGGGCCCGCTCCAGGGCCTGGGTGCGGGTGCTGCCGGTGATGATCAGCTTGGCCAGCATGGAGTCAAAGTTTCCGCCGACGACCTCGCCTGCCTCAATCCCTGAATCCACCCGGACGCCGGGGCCGGTGGGGAGGTGCAGTGTCTCGACCACGCCCGGGGCCGGCATGAAGTTGCGGCCGGCGTCTTCGCCGTTGATGCGGAATTCAAACGAGTGGCCGCGCACTTCGGGGTCGTCGTAGCCAAGCTCTTCGCCGCAGGCCAGACGGAATTGTTCGCGGACCAGATCAATGCCGGTGACTTCTTCCGAGACCGGGTGCTCAACCTGCAGGCGGGTGTTGACCTCCAGAAAGGAAATCGTGCCGTCCTGGCCGACCAGGAATTCGCACGTGCCGGCGCCTTGGTACTTGGCCTCGCGCAAGATCGCTTTGGACGCTGTGTAGAGGCGTTCGTTTTGCTCAGGGGACAGGAAGGGAGCAGGGGCTTCCTCCACGAGTTTCTGGTTGCGCCGCTGCAGCGAGCAGTCGCGGGTGGACACAACCACCACATTGCCCTGCGCATCCGCGAGGCACTGGGTTTCCACGTGGCGCGGAGCGTCCAGGAAGCGTTCCACGAAACATTCGCCGCGGCCAAACGCTGCCGTGGCTTCGCGTACCGCCGATTCGTACGACTCGGCGATCGACTGGCGGTCGCGGACCACCTTGATGCCGCGGCCGCCGCCGCCGTACGCGGCCTTGATGGCCAGCGGCAGGCCATGGGTATCGGCGAAATCGAGCACTTCCTGCACGCTCGCCACCGGATCTGGAGTGCCGGGCACCAGGGGAGCGCCGACCCGTTCGGCGATGTGCCGTGCCTGGACTTTGTCGCCCAGCTGGGAGATGGCGTCGGGGGAGGGTCCGATCCAGGTCAGGCCGGCGTCGAGGACCCGCTGGGCGAACTCGGCGTTTTCCGACAGGAAGCCGTAGCCGGGGTGGACCGCGTCGGCGCCGGCAGCCTGGGCCACCTGCAGGAGCTTGTCCATCACCAGATAGGATTCGGCGGCGGTGTTGCCGCCGAGTGCGAAGGCTTCGTCCGCCAGCCGGACATGCAGGGCATCCCGGTCCGGATCGGCATAGACGGCGACCGAGGCAATGCCTTCGTCGCGGGCCGCGCGAACTATGCGGACGGCAATTTCACCACGGTTGGCGATCAGTACCTTGGTGATGCGCTGGGTCATTCAAAGCTCCTTCTATCCTTGAGGAGCCTAGCCTGCTTTTGCGGGAATCGCTCATGAATCATGCCGTTTGTGCGTGTGCAAGGACTGTTCTTTGTAGGACTCCTACAAAACCGTTGGTGGGTCAGTTCCAGAGGTCGGTGATCTGCACGTTGGCGTTGGCCAGCAGTCGGCGCAAGGTGGAGACGGACAGCCCGACGACGGCATGCGGGTCGCCGTCGACCCGCTCGATGAAGGCGCCGCCCAGCGAGTCGATGGTGAAGGAACCGGCCACGTGGAGGGGTTCGCCGGTGGCCACGTAAGCGTCGATCTCGGCGTCGGAAAGCTGGGCGAAATGCACCGCAGCGGAGGCGACCGCGCCCACGGTGGCACCCGATCCGGCGTCGTGGTTTTCTGGGTCTCCGGCATCAAAGGCAGTCGCGTCAAAGGCAGTCGCGCGGCAGTCCACCAGCCAGTGGCCGGTGTGCAGCACACCGTGCCGGCCGCTCATCTTGCGCAAGCGTGCGCGGGCGACCTCCGGCTCGTGCGGTTTGCCGTACGGTTCGCCGTCGAGCTCAAACACCGAGTCGCAACCGAGCACCAGGGCGCCGTCGGCGTCGGGAAGCGCGGCCACCGCTTCGGCCTTGGCCCGCGCCAGCAGCAGTGCGGTGTCGTGCGGGTCCGTGACCCCGTAGCTGGCCGTGACGGCGTCTTCGTCCACCTCCGAGACCAGGACCTGGTGCGCAATACCGGCTTCGGTCAGGAGCTTGGTGCGGGCGGGGGATGCGGAGGCGAGAATCAGGCGAAGGTCGGTCACTCGACCAAGCCTATCCGCTGCCGGAAAGCCAACCTTGCTTAGCCTGTTTCCGCCCTGTGACCTGAGCGTAAAGAACCGCCGCCGTTCTCCGCTGTACCGGTTGCCTGACCGTACGATTTCTCGCGGGAGCTTTCTCCCGCCGGAGAGTACGCCCCCGCCCGGGGCGGACGGGACCCGGCACAGGTAAGGGCCGGTGCACCGTTGGGGGATGCATCGGCCCTCCTGTTTGTCCGGGCCTGCCGGGCTGGGGCAAAATCAGGCGGCCGGAACCGGATCCTCGCCCAGCAGCGCGCGCCGCAGGGTGTCCAGCCCGACGGAGCCGATGTTCAGCGCCTGGCTGTGGAAAGCCTTGATGTCGAACGCGGCGCCCTCACGGCGCCGCCGCTCATCGCGGATCTCCTCCCAGAGCTTCTGGCCCAGCTTGTAGGACGGGGCCTGGCCCGGCCAGCCGAGGTAGCGGGTGAACTCAAAGTCCAACTGGCCCTTGCTGATCGCAATGTTCCGGTGCAGGAACTCGTAGCCCTTCTCCGGAGTCCAGGTTCCGGATCCCCAGCGTTCGGGGACTTCAAGCTCCAGGTGGACTCCGATGTCGAACACCACGCGGGCCGCCCGCATCCGCTGCGCGTCGAGCATGCCCATCCGGTCGCCCGGGTCGGCCAAGTAGCCCAGTTCGTCCATGAGGCGTTCGGCGTACAGGGCCCAGCCCTCGCCGTGGCCAGAGACCCAGCAGATGTTCCGCCGCCAGTTGTTCAACAGCTCGCGGCGGTAGGTCGCCGTCGCAATCTGGAGGTGATGGCCGGGAACGCCCTCATGGTAGACCGTGGTGGTTTCTTTCCACGTGGTGAAGCTGTCCTCGCCCTCCGGCACGGACCACCACATGCGGCCGGGCCGGGCGAAGTCGTCGCTCGGGCCGGTGTAGTAGATGCCGCCTTCTTGGGTCGGCGCGATCATGCACTCCAGCCGGCGCATCGGCTCGTAAATCTCGAAGTGCCCGGACAGCTCGTCCACGGCCTTGTCGGACAGGTCCTGCATCCACGCCTGCAGTTCATCCGTGCCGTGCAGCTGCCGCTTCGGGTCAGCATCCAGCAAGGCCGTCGCTTCTTCGATGCTGGCACCGGGCCGAATCTGCTCGGCGACCGCTTCCTGCTCCGCGATGATCCTGTCCAGCTCCGCGACGCCCCAGGCGTAGGTGGCCTCCAGATCCACCGCGGAACCCAGGAACCGGCGCGACATCAGCGCGTAGCGTTCGCGGCCGACGGCGTCCTTCTCCGGTGCGGCCGGCAGCAACTCGGTTTCCAGCACGGCGGCAAGTTGGCCGTAGGCAGTTGCCGCGGCCTCGGCGGCCGCAGCCAGCCTGTCGCGCAGGTCCTGGGACAGCTCGCCCTCTTCGACCGCGGCCTGCCCGGCCAGCGTCCGGAAGAAACCATCCTCGGCGGCATACGTTCCGGTCTGCTCCATCACAATGCGCACCTGCCGCTTGGCAGCGACCAGCCCGCGGTCCTTGGCCTCGCGGAGGGAGGACACGTAGCCGGCGATTGCATCGGGGACGTTGGCCATCCGGCCGGCAATGTTGTTCCAGTCCTCAACGGTGCTGGTGGGCATCAGGTCGAAGATGGCGCGGATGTCCTGGGGCGGCGAGGCGATGTTGTTCAGGTCTGCCAGGTTCCAGCCGGTCTCGTGGATCTCCAGTTCGAGGCCCAGCCGCTCATGCATAGCGTCCAGCGTGACTCGGTCCACGTCGTCGGTGGGTTCCAGGTCCTCTAGCCGCCGCAGGGCTTCCCGGGTAACCTCGGCGAAGGCCTCCGCGCCGGCCGGCGAGAAGTCGGGATACTCGGTCTCGTGTCCGGGGATGCCGAGGGAGGTTGCCAGCGATGGATCCAGCTCCAGCAGGGCTGCCGTGTAGGCGTCCGCCACGGCGTCGATGGCGGACGGAATACGCCCGGGCGCGGGGGTCTTGGTCAGTTCAGATGTCTGCTCAGTCACACCGAGAGCCTATCGTCAACCAGTTGCCTGGGGCCACGTAACCCTGCGGCCGTGGTCTTGTGGCGCCTCGAACCACGGTCTGCCCTCAGTTGTCATCGGATCGTAGCCGGCTGCATCTGGCCCCCAACCTCGCCACCGCCTAGGTTGGGGTCAACAGTCAGGAGGACAGGGTGCGAAGAAGGACGACGGCGGCGCTTGCCGCACTGGGGTTGGCTCCGGTCGTGATGCTCGGCGGCTGCGCGGCGCCGCCCGAACTGCTCAGAGCCGACGGCGTGGCCAGGGCTGACGCGGCAGCAGGAGAGTTTCCGGCCGAAATCGACGCCTTGCGGCGATCTGCCTTCACGCTGGGGGCGGCCATGCTCGCGGCGGCACCGGAGAAGAACCAAGTCACCGGCCCGGTGAGCCTGCTCTACGCCGTGGCGATGCTCCGTGCCGGCACCGGCAGCACTACCGCGGACGAGATGGACAAGGTCCTGGGCCTGCCGGAGCAAAACCTGGACGCTGCCTTGAACTCCTTGCTGGCCCAGTGGGAAGAATTCGACGGCGACCCTGGCTCGGTCGATGAGGACGAGCCGCCCGTCCGGCCGCTGATGCATCTAGCCAACGGCGTCTTCGTGGACGCACAGACGCCGACCGGCGAGGGCTACCTGCACACTCTGGCAGAGCAGTATGGCTCCGGCGTCTACCCGTTGGACTATTCCGATCCATCGACCAAACAGGCCATGGATGCCTGGGTGGACCACCACACCGGCGGCCGGATCACCGAGGCGCCCGGTGGTTATCACCCCGACAACACGCTGACCCTGCTGAACGCGGTGTACTTCGCGGCTGCCTGGGAGCAACCGTTTGATCCGTCGGCCACGGAGGACGCAGATTTCACTATCGCATCGGGGGAGAGGGTTTCCGTACCCATGATGGGAAACCTGGTCCAGGCGGCCTACGCACGCGGGAAGGGCTGGCAAGGCATGGACCTGCCCTATGTGGACGGGTTCGTCATGCGGCTCATCCTGCCCGACGGCGGCAACCCCGTGATGGACCAGACCGGACTGGTGGAGGTGGCAACCGTCATGGACAGCGCCGACGACGCCATGGTCGTTCTTGAGCTGCCCCGCTGGAACCACACGCACCAGCAGGATCTGCTGCCGATCCTGATCCGACTCGGACTCGACGAGACCTTTGGCCCTGCGCCCGACTTGGCGGCCATCCAGCAGGACGCCTCGGTGACCAGTGCGGCCCAGCAGGCCAATATCACCGTCGGTGAAAAGGGAACGATCGCCGCGGCCGTGACCCAGCTGGATGTGATGGCCGGTTCGCTGCCGCCGCAGCCCGACGTCGAGCTTTCGTTCGATCGGCCCTTCCTCTACCAAATCATCCACCTGTCCACGGGCTTTCCGCTCTTCCTCGGCACGGTGATGGATCCGCGCTGATCAGCGAAACGAAGGGGGACACCATGGCCGTGACGGAAGTGATTCCGTACCTGTACTACGAGGGTGCCGACGCTGCGCTGGACTGGATGGAGCAGGTGCTCGGTTTCGGCCCGGCCACGCGCTGGCGCAACGCCGACGGGGTCACGGAGGAAGCGGAGCTTGTGGCAGGAAGCAGCCGGATCGCCGTCTGCGGGCGTGCCGCCGACCCGGGCAACGGCGGCGGACTGCTGCTCATCGTGCACGTGGACGACGTCGATGCTCAGTATCGGCGCGTGCGGGACGCGGTGGACGTGGATGTGGAACCGCCGGCGGACCAGCCCTACGGCCCGCGGACCTTTACGGTCACGGACCCTTGGGGCTACCAATGGAACTTCTGGCAGGGCGAGGCCATCCCGCCGTCGGAGTGACCTAGCGGAAGGTGTGCCGCCACGCTCCGGGCCCATGCGAGACGAACGGCCGCAGCAGCGGCCGGCGGGGGCGCCTGGACCGCCGCGACGGTGTGCCGGCCTGCCCGGAGGACTGGAGGGCGGCAACGACGGCGGTCAGGGCGGCGAGTTCCTCGGGCGTCGGGTTGCCCTTGGCCACCGTCAGCAGGGGCGGCTGCCGCACGGCAGCGTCGCCATGCTGGAACCCATCGGATGTTTCCGCCGCGTCCGCGGCCTCTGACCAGTTGCTCATAGCGGAATGTTCCCGTGCTTCTTGTGCGGCATGGTCGCCCGTTTGTCGCGCAGCGCCCGCAATCCGCGGACCACTTGGAGACGGGTTTCCGACGGCGCAATCACCGCGTCGAGATAACCGAGTTCGGCAGCTTGGTAGGGGTTGAGCAACTCTTCCTCGTACTGCGCAATGATCTCCTGCCGGCGGGCCTCGACGTCGCCGCCATCCGCGGCCACGGCCGCAAGGTCACGGCGGTAGAGGATATTGACGGCGCCTTGGGCACCCATCACGCCGATCTGCGCCGTGGGCCAGGCCAGGTTCAGGTCGGCACCGAGCTTCTTGGAGCCCATCACGATGTACGCCCCGCCGTAGGCCTTGCGGGTGATGACCGTCAGCTTCGGCACGGTGGCCTCGGCGTAGGCGTAGAGCAGCTTGGCCCCACGGCGGATGATGCCGTTGAACTCCTGGTCCTTGCCGGGTAGGAAGCCGGGCACATCCACCAAGGTCAGGATCGGCACATTGAATGCGTCGCAGTGACGGACGAACCGGGCGGCCTTTTCCGAGGCGTTGATGTCCAACGTGCCGGCAAACTGCATGGGCTGGTTGGCCACGATGCCGACGGTGTGTCCTTCGACGCGGCCGTAGCCGATGATCACGTTCGGCGCGTAGAGGGACTGCATCTCCAGGAAGTTGCCGTCGTCGACGACGTGCTCGATCACGGTCCGCATATCGTAGGGCTGGTTGGCCGAATCCGGGATCAGCTCATCCAGGGTCAGGTCGTCATCGGTGATCTCGAGTTCTTCATCGAAATCAAGCGGAGGAGCCTCGGCCAGATTGTTCGAGGGAAGGAATTCAAGGAGCTCACGGACAAATTCGATGGCATCCGACTCATCGGCGGCCAGATAGGCGGAGGTGCCGGTGGTGGCATTGTGCTGGCGCGCTCCGCCCAGCGTCTCCATGTCCACTTCTTCGCCGGTAACGGTCTTAATCACGTCAGGTCCGGTGATGAACATGTGGCTGGTCTTGTCCACCATGACCACAAAGTCCGTCAGGGCGGGAGAGTAGGCGGCGCCGCCCGCGCACGGACCCATGATCAGCGAGATCTGGGGCACAACGCCGGACGCGGCCACGTTGTTGCGGAAGATATCCGCGAACATCGCCAGGGATGCCACGCCTTCCTGGATGCGGGCGCCGCCGCCGTCGTTGATGCCGATCACGGGGCAACCGTTGCGCAGGGCGAATTCCTGCACCTTTACGATCTTCTCGCCGTTGACCTGGGAGAGCGAACCGCCATAGACGGAGAAATCTTGGCTGTACAACCCCACCATTCGTCCGTCCACGGTGCCGTAACCGGAGACGACGCCGTCACCGAGCGGCTTCTTTTTCTCCATTCCGAAGGCCGTGGACCGGTGCGTTGCCAAGGCGTCGAACTCGACGAAGGATCCTTCGTCCACCAGCATCTCGATCCGTTCCCGGGCGGTGTTCTTGCCGCGGGCATGTTGCTTCTCGATCGCCTCGGCGCCGGAGGGCTGCAGGGACTCTGCCTGGCGGCGGCGGAAGTCCGCAATCTTGCCTGCAGTGGTCTGCAGGTCAAGGTCTTGGTCGAGGCTCATGAAATCTCCGGATTCTGCCGAGGGTGTCGGACGCTGGCGGCCTGCAGGCTGTTAAGTAGGTTTCGTACAAAACAGCAGGGCGCAGGCGCGTCGCTGAACCAAGTCTAGTGAGCAGTAGCGGGACGCCTGCTGTAGGAACCCTACAATTTCGCCGCCGCTGCTTTTGGCCACCACCCCGCGTATAACGGTGGCCACCGGCCGCGTTCAAAGGTCGCCAGTGGGAGTCCACAGGGATCGCGGCCCGTCCCACCGCCCCTCAGCAGCCTGCGATCAGTAGGATGGAACACATGAGCCAGAGTTTTTCCGACGTTGACCGCCCGGCCCTGGACTTGGACGGTCTCAGCGACGCTCTCTGTGCCCCCTTGGGTCCGTACCGGAAGCTGGAACTGGTGGAATCCACCGGCTCCACCAATACCGATCTGGCCGCTTGGGCGGTGGCGGACAAGGTGGGCTGGTCGGACCTGAGCATCCTGGCAGCCGAGGAGCAAACGGCAGGCCGCGGCAGGCTGGAACGCCAATGGACCGCCCCGGCCCGCTCGTCGGTGATCGTGAGCATCCTGCTGCGGCCCTTCAACCGCGCCGGCAGCCCCGTGCCCACCCAGAGCTACGCCTGGTTCTCGCTGCTGGCGGCCGCCTCACTGGCGGAGGCGCTGGGAGAGTATGCCCAGCTCAAGGCAGAGGTCAAATGGCCTAACGACGTACTGGTCTCCGGGCGAAAGATCGCCGGAATCCTGGCCCAAGTCGTCAATTACCCCGACGGGTCACCCCCCGCCGTCGTTCTCGGCACTGGCCTGAACGTGACGCTCTCCCGGCATGAGCTTCCCGTTCCCACGGCCACCAGCGTGGCGATCGAAAAGGGCCGGACTACGGACCGGAACATTCTGCTGATGTCCTATGTGCGGGTCTTCGCGAAGCGCTACCGGCAATTCTGCAATGTCAACGGCGATCCGGCGGCTGAATGGAACGACGGATCCAGCCTCCTCTCGCGGATGCGCGATGTGATGGTCACCTTGGGACAGCAGGTGCGGGCCGAGCTTCCGAACGGAAAACAGATCATCGGCGAGGCTTTCGGCCTGGACGCCTACGGTGCCGTCAAGATCCGTGATGCTGAAGGCACCGAACATGTCGTGGCGGCCGGCGACGTCGTACACCTCCGGCCGCACGAAGGCCCGTAAGTTGACCTGGACCCCCTACCGGATCCGGGAGCCGCGTTGCGGTTGAAACTGGATCCGGGGGAACGCGTGATTGTCATGACGCGGCCGCAGGCCCGGAAGCTGACCTGGCCGGTGGTCGCCGCGCTGCTGGTGCTGGGTGCAGGCTCGTACCTGCTGGGAAACCTGAGTCGCTCCAACCCGCCGGACTGGATCGTCGAGTGGCACCCGCTGCTGCTCGCCGGACTGGCCGTGGTGGTAGCGGCGCTGCTGTCACGCTTGTTCCTCTTGCCGCTGCTGCGCTGGATCAGTACCCGGTATCTGCTCACCAGCAAGAGGCTCATCGTGCGTCGGGGAATGGGCCGGCGGCATGAGAGTCAGCTGCTGCTGGTGAACATTGCCGAGCTGCACACCGAGCAGTCGATCATTCAGCGGACGCTGCGGAGCGGCAACCTCACGGTCGACTTGGGGCACGGGCGGACCAGCCGGATTGTTGACGTACCCGAGGTCTTCCGGTTCAGGACCCTGGTGGTGGAGGCCATTGAGCGGCTGCCCCGCACCGCCATGTTCGATGGTGTAGACATGGAAACAGAAACCGAGTGGAACAGCTGGGACAGCTGATAGAGGAGGATGCACAGGATGGACATCAGCAGCGCGCAGGATGAACCGCGCCGGCCACCGGTGCCGCGTGATCCCGAGCTGCCCCAACTGCTGCGCCGCGAAGTACCGCTGCCGGCCGCGGACGAGCCGGTCGAAGAGCTGGAAGAGACCCGGCCGGAGGACCCGGAACCCATCTTGGAAGCCGATCCGGTCCCGGAAGACGTACGTACCACCGGGGGACACCCGGCTGGCGAACCCGAGCCGCTGACGTTGTCCATGCCGCGCGTGCCGATGCCCGCCCAGACCGCTCCCGCCGGCGGCTCCAACGGCAAGGTGGACCGGCAGGCGATCAAGGACCTTGAAGTCCGGCTGCTCGGCTCGGAACGGACCATGAAACGCCGCGAAGTGGCGGCCGGCGCCGGAGTGTCGCTGCTGTCGGCCCGAAAGATCTGGCGCGCCCTCGGCTTCGCCAACCTCGGGGATGAGGATCTCGCGTTCACCCAGGCCGACTTGGAAGCCCTGACCACCATCATCGATTTGGTCCGCGAGGAGCGCCTGACCGAAGAGGCGGCCATTTCCATTACCCGGTCCGTCGGACAGATGACCGACCGCATGGTGGTCTGGCAGGTCGAGGCCCTGGTGGAAGAGATGGTGCACCAGCGGGGCCTCACTGACGCCCAGGCGCGCCAGCGGCTGGTTCACGAGCTGCCGAACCTGATCGACTCCTTGGAGAAGGTCTTGGTCTACTCCTACCGCCGCCAGCTTAATGCCGGGGTGGCCCGCCTGACAGTGCGCGCCGAGGCCGGCCTGGGCGCCGGCACCGGCGCGGACGACGAAGACTCGCTGCCCTTGTTGCGAGCCGTGGGCTTCGCGGACCTAGTGTCCTACACCAGCCTGTCCCGCCAGATGAACGAGAAGACGCTCGCCCAACTGGTCCAGCGCTTTGAAAACCGTTGTGCCGAGATCATTTCGGTAGGCGGCGGCCGGCTGGTGAAGACCATCGGCGATGAAGTCCTCTACATCGCTTCCTCCCCGCAGGCCGGCGCTGAAATCTCGCTGGCGTTGGCGAAGGCGATTGGCGACGATGATCTGCTGCCCTCCGCGCGGGTGGCCATGGTGTGGGGCAGGGTCCTTTCCCGGCTCGGTGATATCTATGGCCCCACGGTCAACCTGGCCGCGCGATTGACCACACTCGCCGAACCCGGAACCGTGCTGGTCGACGCCACCACTGCGTCGACACTCGCCGGCGACGAGCGGTTTGTGCTCATCCCGCAGAAAGTCCGCACCGTCCGCGGATTCGGCGAGGTCAACCCCGTCACCGTGGCACACGGCACCGGCAAGGGCCTGGTCGTCGACTAGCGCCGGCCCGCCGATTGCTTGCGCCGCCGGACGCGCTGGCGGTCCAGTTGTGCCCTGCGCCGGCGGACCAACACCTTCTTGGCTTTAGCGACCGCTGGCTCGGTTCGGTCTGCGGGCTCGTGGAACGGCGTGCCGGGTAGGGGTGGTGCGGTGGAGGTGTAGGTGTGGCCGGTGGGGGTGGTCGTTTCCGCGGTGTGGCGTGGCCCGTCGATGGGTTTCGTCAACCAGCCGTCGGCTTCCTTGGCGTGGTTGCAGCGCTCGCACAGGCCCTGCCCGTTGGCCAGGTTGGTGGGCCCGCCCTCGGACCAGGCGACGATGTGGTCGATGTGCCGGATCGGGGCGTCGCACCAGGGAGCGGCGCAGATCGCGTCCCGGGCCATGACCATCCGCCGGATCCCGTCGGGGAACTTCCGGGCCTTCGAGTCCATGCCCAGCAGTTGCCCGTCCCCGGGAGCGGTATACAGCCGTCGGATCCAGACGTCCTCGACGCCGCCGATTTTCAGGTTCCGCAGCCTGTCCTGTTGGGCTTGCTCGCGGGCGGTCTTCCAGCCCGGCTCGGTTCCGGCCGGCGGCGCCTTCTGCCCGGTTCCCGGCGGGCTCGTGCCAGGCTGGTTCGTTCCCGGCGGGATGCCGCCACCGCCGGGCTGGGGTGTTGCCGGTGGGACCTTGGGCAGGCGGAACAGGTCCCGGGCGTACTGGGCCGGGACGATGCCGTAACCGGTGAGCCAGGCCGGTTCGTTCTCGCCCTGCAGCATCGTCCGGTCGGTCATCACCATCTGGATTTCCAGGCTGGCAGGGTCGGTGGTGCTGCGACCGGTGACGCGTTCAAACACGGTATCGGCCATCACCTGGCCCCGGGTCCTGGGGTCCCCGGCGTTGGCCAGCCGGTCCGCCTCCTGCCGCAGCGCGGCCATCATCGCGACCCCCCGCACCACCGGCAGCAACGTCCTCACGGACACCATGGTGTCTGGTTCGGGCCTCGAGGAGACATGCCGGTCCGCTTCGGCCTTCGCGGCCCGTTTCACCACCGCGTGCGGGTCCAGCCGGTAGGCGGCGCGTTTGGCTTCGGCCTCCAGCCGCCGGTTCCCGAGCCCGTGCAGCCGGTCCGGGTTCCCGGCCAGTTCCTCATCCACTGCCGCCCGGTGCTCCGGGGCGAGGCAGTCGGTTTCACTGACCAGGATCGCCGCCCGCCGCTCGTTCAGGTACCCCGCCTCGAGTGCCTTGAGCGTGTGCGGCATCTGATTGACCAGGACCTTGGCCCGGCCCAGCAGCAAAGCGCCCTGGTTCGGGGACTCCCGGCGCGCCAACCCGACCTGCTTGGCGATACCCTCGCCCTGCCGGGCGGCCGGGACGCCCTTGGCGGCCCGCTCGGCCCGCATCCGCTGATCCAGGGCGACCATGAGTTTGGCCTGCTCCGCGGCGATCGCGTCCTTGGCGTCCTCCCGTGCGGTGATCTGGTCCACCAACTCGGCCGCCGGCGCCGCAAGATCGACCGGCGGCAACGACACCGCCGGGCCGTTGGCCGCGGGCATCCCACCTCCAACAGGCGGAGCCCCGTTGGGAGGTTCAGCTGGTGCCGGATCAAACATGAGTGCGTCTCAATCTTCAGCGCGCCAAATAGGCACGGCATCGACTACGAACGGTCGCGGAACAAAGCCCGCAGACGCCATCAGGAGACCCAACCTGATGGCCAATGATTGGTGCTGAACTGCTACTGAAAACAGCGTATAAGCCGGGTCGGACAGTTTCGGAAAGTCTTTTACGGTTGTGGCCAACTATCGCTCTGCGCAGCCTGTGGAGGACAGGATGCCGGGGTGGCCCGGGTGGACAGTGGGCCGGGCAGGCACGGGAAGACCCGGGCGGCGGGAGGCCGGGGAGGCTCGGGTGGACGGGGGCCGGGAGGCTCGGGTGTCCGGGAGGCCGACACGGGCGGGAACAGGTGAAGCGATGTCCGGGGAAGTCTCGGTGGCCACCACCCACAGTCGCTGCGGAAGATCAGGGGAACATCAGGGGAACAACAAGGGAAGATCAGGCGGCGCTCAAACGGCGGGCACCGCCGGCGTGCATGGATCTAGGTTCTGGCAGGGGAGTCCTCCCCATGCAGCGGGTTTACGCCCGCTGGTTATACGTGCAATAGTCGGTAAGGGCCCTTGGCATGCCAAGGGCCGTCTTTCGGTGCCCGCGGCGTGGGGTCGTTGCCTGCGGCCGGGCACAGCGAACGGCGTGGGCTAATAAAGGAAGAATGACATTGCGGGGGAAAATGTTGGGGCGGACGCGGCGGCGGAAGACGCTTGCATCGACGACAACTTTCTCCGTGGCCACGGCCCTGGTGGTCGGCGGCGCCATCTACTACCAAGGTTTCCCCACAGCTGATGTGGATTTGAACGACGGCGGTGTGTGGGTCACCAACAATGGCCAGGGCATGGTGGGTCACCTGAACTACCAGTCACAGGTGCTCGACGGCGGCTTCCGGGCCAACAGCGACGGCTTCGATGTCATGCAGAGCGCCGGTACGGTGTTCATGGAAAATCAGGACCAGGCCATGCTGAGCCCGGTGGACGTGGCGCAGATGGAACGCGGCTCGGAGCAGCAGCTGCCGGGCACCGCGCAGGTGGCATTCGGCGATCAGCTGCTGTCCATCACCGATACGGTCAAGGGCCAGGTCTGGATCAGCCCGGCCAACGAGCTTGGCTCATTCAATGAGGAGACGGCGGAGCCACTGCTGACCGATGCAAAGGGCAGCGTGGCCACGGTATCGAAGCAGGACACCGTCTTCGTTGCCGATCCGGACGCCGGCGAGGTAGTCCGCTTCCAGGTCAACGAAGACGGCATAGCCGAACGCACAGGCGCCGATCGGGTGGACTCGCTGGCCGATGCCGGGGACCTGCAGATAGCCGCCGTGGGCGAAAAATCTGTGGTGTTCGACGCCGAGGCCGGCCTGCTGGTGCTGCCGGGCGGCCGCGAGGTCACGTTGCCGGACACCCGCGGCGGGGCGTTGCAACAAAGCGGCGACGAGAGCCCGTTTGTGGCGGTGGCAACCGAATCCGCGCTGATCAAGCAGCCGTTGAACGGTTCGGACGCCGAAATCCTGCCGATGGAAGGCACCGGAACGCCGGCGGCCCCGGTCCAGCTGGCGGGTTGCCTGCACGCGGCGTGGGCGGGGATCAACCACTATCTGCGCGACTGTGGCAACGACGCCGATGATCTCGCCCAGCCGATCCAGGGGATCGGCGCCAACGCGTCGCTCGTGTTCCGGGTGAACCGGGACGTGGTGGTGCTCAATGACGTGAACGCCGGCAACGTCTGGCTGGTGCTCGAAAACATGCAGTTGGTGGACAACTGGAGCGATCTGATCCCGCCGGAGCAGGAGAACGAAGAGGACGAAGAGGACTCGGCGGACGAAAACCCGGTCAACACGCTGCCCGACCGGACCGAAGAGAACCAGCCGCCGGTGGCGCAGGATGACACGTTCGGCGTCCGGGCGGGCCGCACCACCACGCTGACCATTCTGGACAATGATTCCGATCCCGACGGCGATGTGCTCACCGCCCGCCTCAGCGGCGACGGTCCCGGCATCGGCGAGGTACAGGGAATCTACGACAGCACCGGCCTGCAGATCCTGGTCAACGGGGACGCGTCTCCCGGCCGGCACACCTTTAGCTATGAAGTCGACGACGGCCGCGGCGGCACCGATACCGCCCTGGTGGCCATCGATGTTCGCGCCGAGGGCAGCAACCTGCCGCCGGAACCGAAGCGGAAGACCACCATCCTGGTGGAACAGGGCCGCGAAATCAGCCAGAACATCCTCAGCGACTGGATCGACCCGGATGGCGACGACTTGTTTCTGGAGGAAGCGGACAACACCACAGACGGCGACCTGGTCCGCACCCGGCCCGACGGGCTGCTGACCTTCCAGGACGTGGGCAAGACCTTCGGCAAGAAGGACGTGACGGTCCGGGTGTCGGATGGTTCCGAAACCACCGAAGAGGTGGTGGTTTTCGACGTCCGGCCGCCCGGCGCGCTGCCGCCGCTGGCCAACGCCGATCATTTTTCCGCGACCGTGGGCCAGGAAATCCAGATTGCCCCACTGAAGAACGACCAGGACCCGAACGGCGGCGAACTGAGGCTGGCCAAGACCGGCTCCGCCGCCAACGCGGCGATTGTGCCGGACTATGACGCCGGCACGGTCAAGTTCACGGCGGATCAGGCGGGCGCGCACTACTTCACCTATCTGGTCACCAACGGCCCGTCCAGCACCACCGGCCTGATCCGGATCGATGCGACCGAGGACAACGGCAACGGCGCTCCGGTGGCTGTGCGGGATGTGGCCCTGCTGCCGCAGAACGGCCAGGTGCTGGTGGATGTGCTGGCCAACGACGCCGACCCGGCCGGCGGCGTCTTGGTAGTTACCTCGGTGCAAGCGAACGGCGCGCCGGTCGCCGTCGAAGTGCTGGACCACAACATCCTGCGCATTTCGGATGTGAAGGGCCTGCATCAGCAGACCACCATCGGCTACACCGTCTCCAACGGCACCGCCTCGGCCACGGGCGAGGTCAGCGTGATCGCCGTGGACGAACAAGACAAGCTGCTACCGCCGCAGGCCGAAGCCGATACCGCCACCGTGCGTGCAGGCGATGTGGTGACCGTGGACGTGCTGGCGAACGACACCCATCCCAACGGCAAAACGCTGAAATTGGCGGACGAACTTCCGGAGACCCCGGATCCTGCCGACGGCCGCATCTTTACGGCCGAGAACACCGTGCGCTTCATTGCAGGGCAACAGGCGAAAACCGTGTTCGCGGTCTACGAGGTGACCGACGGTGCCGGCCAGAAGGACTCCGCCCAGCTGCGAATTAACATCATCCCGCGCGACGATGCATCGAATTCCCAGCCTGCTCCCAAGAGCCTGGAAGCCCGGGCCATCGCCGGGTCCACCGTGAGGATCCAGATCCCGCTCAACGGCATTGATCCCGACGGCGACTCCGTGTACCTGATGGGTGTCGACAATGCGCCCGAACAGGGCGCGGCCGTGGCCGGACCGAACTACATCGAATACACGGCGTCGGCACAGGGCGCCGGGACTGACGGATTCACTTACCGGGTCAAGGACCGGCTGGGTGCGGTCAATACCGCCACCGTCCGGGTGGGCATTGCCCCGGCCCAGGACAGCAACCAGAATCCGGTGGCGCTCGACGACGGGATCGAGATCCGGCCGGGCCGGACGGTGGCGGTCGACGTGCTCAAGAACGATTCGGATCCGGACGGCGACGCGCTCCAGCTGGACGCCGACAAAATAGTCGGCACGCCCGAGTCGATTTCGGCCAAGGCCGAAGACGGCCGCGTCTATCTGACAACTCCGGCCGAGGAAGGCACGGTCAACGCGCGGTACACCGTGGGCGACGACCGCGGCGGCTCGGCCGTGGGAACGGTGACCGTCCAAGTGGACGAGGACGCCCCGCTGCAGGCGCCGCTGGCCCGCGATGATCGGGTGGAATCGGCCGACATCAAGGGGCGCACCGGCGTCGACGTCCCCGTGCTGGAGAACGACGAGGATCCCGACGGAGTGGCCAAGGAGCTCGAAGTCATCGTTGACGGCGACTACCCGACGGCGCGCACGGTTGCCGACGGCCAGGTCAACGTGGAACTGACCGAGGACGTGCAGCTGATCCCATATACGGTTCGGGACGTGGACGGGCTGCAGGCCACCGCCGTCATCTGGGTGCCGCCGCTGGGCGAGCAATACCCGGTGCTGCGGGACAGCACCCCGAAGGACGTGACCGCGGGTGAGGAACTGCAGCTGGACCTGACCGAACTGGTGGAGGTCCGGCCGGGTCGCACGGCGCGGATCACCGAGGCGGCGAACATCCGCGCGATCGGCACCAGCGACGACGAGTGGATGGCCGACGAGAGCACGCTCAGCTACAAGGCGGACATCGACTATGCCGGCCGCGGCTCCATCACGTTCGAGGTGACCGATGGTTCGGGACCCGATGACCCGGAGGGGCTGAAGTCCACGCTCACCATCATGACCAAGGTGATTCCGGACGCGGACCGGAATTTCCCGCCGGAACTGACCACCGGCACGCTGGAGGTCGCCAAGGCCGAAGACGCCGTGAGCTACGACCTGCGCCCGCTGGCCAGCGACCCGAACCCGGAGGACACGGAGAAGCTGGAGTTTGCCGTCGAAGGCGGGACGCCGGAAGGATTCGACGTCAGCCTTGAGGGCAGCGTGCTGCGCGTGGCGGCGGAAGCCGAGATCGAAACGGGCGCCACCGGCGTCGTCAATTTCTCCGTCACCGACGGCCGCTCGGACAAGGTGAGCAGCCGCGTGACGGTTCAAGCGACCGCGTCCACACGGCCGCTGCCGGTGGCCAACGACGACGAGGTGCCGGACGCGGTGCAGGGCGAAGCGTTGCCGGTGGACGTGCTGGCCAACGACGTCAATCCGTTCCCGGAAACGCCGCTTGCAATTGTCCGCGCGGTACCCAGCAACGGGGGCACAGCCGAAATCGACGGCGAGCGGATCATTGTGACGCCCGGTGCAGATTTCTCCGGAACCATGAATGTTGAATACGCGGTGGAGGACAAGACCCGCGAGGGCAGCCGACAGGCAACGGCGAACATCTCGCTGGTAGTCAAGGGTCGGCCGGAAACGCCCAGCACGCCGCTGGTGGATTCGGTCCGCAACCAAAGCGTGGTGCTGTCCTGGACAGCGCCGAGCGACAATGGTGACCAGATCACCGGATACACCGTGAATGCCGTCGGTGGGGGATTCAGCCAGCAGTGCGCGACCACCACGTGCACGCTGACCGGCTTGAAGAACGACGTCGAATACACCTTCACGGTGACGGCGGAGAACAGCGTGGGCACGTCCGATCCGTCCGCGGAGTCCGCGGTGGCGCGGCCGGACGTGCGGCCCGCAACGCCGGCGGCACCGCAGCTGAAGTTCGGCGACAAGTCCCTGAACGTCTCCTGGACCGCGCCGGACAACGAGGGCTCTGCGATCGAGAGCTACACGTTGGAGATCTCGCCGGCGCCGCCGAACGGCCAGCTGCAGAAGACCGGCCTGGCCGGGACTAGCTACACGTGGGAGGGGCTGGAAAACGGCCAGGCCTACGAGGTCCGCGTGCAGGCGCACAACCGGGCTCCGGAGCCCAGCGAGTTCAGCGCCTACTCGGCGTCGGAAGTGCCCGCCGGGCCACCGGCCGCCCCCACCGCGCCGGCTACCGAGCGCGTCAAGTCTGTGGGCGACCAGAGCCAGTTGAAGGTGAGCTGGGCGGCACCGTCCAACAACGGCGGCGAGATCCTTGACTACACTGTGCGCGAATACCAAGGCGGGAAGCTGACCCGGACCTTCCCTGCGGTGAACGCGACCTCGCAGACGGTGACGGCGCCTAACTCGGAGACCGCCTACACCTACTCCGTCACGGCGCGGAACAAGGCCGGCTCAGGCGAGGCCAGCACCCAGTCCAATGCTCGGCGGGCGGTCGGCGCGCCGGATGCGCCGACGGGTGTTGCCCTGAAGGAAGCACAGACCGGCGGCGCTGGCCGATCGGTGACGGTGTCCTTCAACGAGCTGACCGCCGCGCAGCGCAACGGCGCCCAAGCCGGCGAAGTCAGCTACCGGGCTATCTTCAGCGACGGGCAGACCATGGCCATCTCGAATGGCCAGCAGGTGGGCGGCTTCACCAACGGCAAGGCCGTCAACGTCCGCATCACCTCCGTGGCCAACAGCGACGGCGCGAGCTACTCGAGTGCGCCGAGCGCGGCATCCGGCAATGCGACGCCGCACGGCGCTCCAGGCACGCCGAGCGTCTCCGGGCAGAATGGAGCCGCCGAACAGCAAAGCGTCGCATTCAGCTGGAGCCAGCCAGCGGTGGGCAGCCATGACGTGGCCCAGATTCAGATCCGTGTCAACGGAGGTTCCTGGGAGAAGGTGGCGAATTCGGGCAGCAAGACGGTCAACACGGGTGCATACAACAAGCAAGTCACGTTCGATGCACGGTCGCTGAACTCGCAGGGCAAAGCGGGGGCTGTTGCCTCCACCAGTGCTAGGTCCGGCGATGCTCCGCCGCCTCCGCCGCCGCCGAAGACTGAGTGGACAGTCACCGTTGGCGGTGGCGGCACAGACCTAGGCAACGGCAACCGGACCTGCATGGAGAATGCCAACGGCAGCAGCGACAACTTCAACAACGGCAAATGCGCCGGCGACCACTGGGCGATCTGGGGCAGCGACATCGTCGTCAAGTGCTACGTCCAGTGGAGCAGCGGAAAGTGGTACAAGCAGATCGGCGGTGGCCAACCGCAGAACCACAACATGGTCGTCAAGGGTCTGCATGTTCGTGAGGCGGGGACCAACGGGCATCTGGCCAATTCAGCTCCGGCGGGGATGGATAGGTGCTAGCCGCTCCGACGGCCTTGGCTGTAGCCCATGTCCGCCCCTCCGTAAAGTAACTGAAGGCTTTTGACACCGATGCACGACCGAAGAGAGACCGAGAACAGCATGACGATGACTTCCGAGCAGGCCGAGTGGTTCGCCGAGACGTTTGAGAAGCTGGCCGCCAATGTGGGCCAGGCGGTGCTGGGCAAGAACCAGGTGGTGCGGTTGGTGCTCACCGCCATGCTGGCCGAGGGGCATGTGCTGCTGGAGGATGCTCCGGGCACGGGCAAGACGATGCTGGCCCGGTCGCTGTCCGCCACGGTGCAGGGTTCGAACTCGCGCATTCAGTTCACGCCGGACCTGCTGCCGTCGGACGTCACGGGCATCACGATCTATGACCAGAAGACGCAGAAGTTCGAGTTCCATAAGGGCCCGATCTTCGCCACGGTGGTGCTGGCGGACGAGATCAACCGTGCCTCGCCGAAGACCCAGTCGGCGCTGCTGGAAGTGATGGAAGAGGGCCGGGTGACGGTGGACGGCGTGACCTACGACGCCGGAAGGCCCTTCATGGTCATCGCGACGCAGAACCCGATCGAGCAGGCCGGCACGTACCGGCTGCCGGAAGCCCAGCTGGACCGCTTCCTGATCAAAACGTCAATCGGTTATCCAGACCGGGCATCGATGGTGGAACTGCTGGGCGGCGCGAGTACCCGTGACCGGTCCGCGGCCCTGACGCCGATCATCACGCCGCAAGCAGTGCGGGACATGGCGGATCTGGCGGCCACCAACCATGTGGACACCTCGGTGCTGGAGTACGTCTCGCACCTCTGCGAGGAAACCCGCAATGCTTCCGAGTCGCGCCTGGGTGTGAGCGTCCGCGGTGCCCTGGCCATGGTCCGTGCGGCCAAGGTCTGGGCCGCGTCCCAGGGCAGGAACTTCGTGCTGCCGGACGACGTCAAGGAACTGGCGCCGGTGGTCTGGAACCACCGGTTCGTGATGGACCCTGAGGCGGAGTTCGCCGGCGCCACGCCGGAGGCCGTGATGTCCCGGGTGCTGGCCGACGTGCCGGCCCCGCAACAGCGGGTGACGGTCTAAGGCCGTGCAGGAGAATCGATTCCCGCCGGAGCGGTCCGCATGACGGAGACGGCGACCAAGCGGGACACGGAGCAGACCAGCAGGCTCGGCGGCCTCGGCGAAACGATCCGCCGGGTAGCCCCGGACAAGTCCAGCTTGCTGCATCCGGCCTCGCTGGCTTCCCAAGCAGCCTCGCTCGCCGAGCAATACCTGCAGCCGGGCTGGCGGCGGCTCCAGAAGTCCGCCGGGCGCTACCTCAGGCCGGTACTGGAAACGGTCAGTCCGTTGGGCTGGGTGCTGGCCGGCAGCACGCTGCTGTTGCTGGTGCTCGGGGCGGCCTTCGGCTGGCAGGAAGCCAAGATCGCGGCGCTGATGGGCTTGTTCCTGCTGTTGCTGGCCATCGGCTTTGTCCTCGGCCGTTCTTCGTACGGGGTCGAATTGGATCTGGCACGCACCCGGGTTGCCGTCGGCGACCGGGCCGTGGGCAGCGTGGCCGTGACGAACACCGCGGACAAGCCGTTGCTGCCGGCCGCGCTGGAGCTGCCGGTGGGAGCGGCCACGGCGGTGTTCCAGTTGCCGCGGATGAAGGCCGGGCAGGTGCACGAAGACCTGTTCACCATCCCGACCCAGCGCCGCGCCGTCATCGTGGTTGGCCCGGTCCGCTCCGTGCGACAGGATCCGCTGGGTCTTCTGCGCCGCCAGATGATGTGGACGGAACCGACCGATCTGTTCGTTCATCCGCGCACCACGGCATTGGGCAGCTCGGCCTCCGGCTTCATCCGCGACCTGGAGGGACTGCCCACCAAGGAACTGGCCAGCGCCGACGTTTCCTTCCACGCGCTGCGCGATTACGTCCCCGGTGACGACCGCCGCTACATCCACTGGAAGACGACGGCGCGCACCAACTCGCTGATGGTGCGCCAGTTCGAGGAGACCCGCCGCGCGCACCTGGCCGTCGCCGTCTCCACCAACACGGAGGAATACAGCTCCGAGGAGGACTTCGAGCTGGCCGTCTCCGTGGCGGCCTCGATCGGGCTGCAGGCCATCCGCGAGCAGCGCAACCTGAGCATGCTGACCCAGCGGGGCCCGCTGCGCAGCGAAACCGGCCGCATCTTGCTGGATGAGATGACGCGGATCGAAGGCAAGCCGCAGCGTTCCACCGCGGTGGAGTTGGCCCGCGGTACCGCCGAGGCCGTTCCCAACGCGTCCGTCATGTTCCTGGTCGTCGGAGACCGGGTCTCGGCCACCCAGCTGCGCCAGGCGTCGTCCGCGGTGCCGGCCGGCATCCGGGCCTTCGCCATCCGCTGCGGTGGGGGGCTGGAGGCAGCGCGGGCGACCATCGGCGACCTGTCCGTGTTGTCGCTGCCTAGCTTGGACGACCTGGCCATCGTGCTCCGGAAGGCCGCCGCATGAACGGCAGCTCAAAGGCGGCGTGGCTGCCGCGGCCGGGACGCCAGCTGGCCATCGACGCGGCAGTGTTGGTGCTGCTGCTCGGACTGGGGCTGGCCGGCTTCCACCACGTTTTCGGTGGCAACGGCCGTTACCTGATCGCGGGTTTCGGCGGCATCGCCGTCGGGCTGCTGCTGTCCCTGGCCTGCGCGCGCTACCGGTCGGGGCTGTTGTCCACGGCCACCGCCGGGCTGGGTGCCTACCTGCTGTTCGGCAGCGCCTTCGCCGCGCCCACCGAAGCCATTGGTGGTGTGCTGCCGTCGCTGGAGTCCTTGCGCACCGTGCTGACCGGCTTCGTCTTCGCGTGGAAGGACATCCTCACCGTTGCCCCGCCGGTGGGAGTCTCCGGCGGCATGCTGGTGGTGCCGTTCCTCGGCGCGTTGGCCTCGGCTCTGCTGGCGGGCACCCTGGCGTGGCGCGTCCGCAAACCGTACTGGCCGCTGCTGCCGGTGCTGGCGTTTTTCCTGCTCGGCATCGCCTTTGGCACCGACGTTCCGGCGCTGCCGGTGCTGCGCGGCGTGCTGCTGGTCGCGGTATCGGCGGCTTGGCTCGCGTGGCACCGCCACCTGGGCCGCGGCGATGCGTCCGCCGGCGTGGCGGCCAGCCCTGCGCTGGCCGACCCGGCCGCGCACCGGGCGGGGCTGCGGCGGAGGCTGGGCCTGGGCGCCGGCATGCTCGCCGGGGCGGTGGTGTTGACGGCGCTGGCCGGCCCCGCGCTCACGGCGCGGGGCGAGCGCGAGGTGCTGCGCGACGTCGTCGTGCCGCCGGTCAATCTCTATGACTACCCGAGCCCGCTGATGGATTTCCGCGGCTACGTGAAGGACCGGCCCGACGAGACACTGTTCACCGTGGCGGGGCTGCCGGAGGGCCAGCGGGTGCGGTTGGCGGCGCTGGATACCTTCGACGGCACGGTGTACAACGTGAATCCGGCAAGCGGCGGAAACTTCACGCCGGTGGGGGACGCCGGTTCGCTGGGCGAAGTGTCCGGCGACAACACGCGGCTGGACATCCGGATCGAGGATTACAGCGGCGTCTGGCTGCCGGCCGGCGGCCGGATCAACGGTTTGGCGTTCGACGGCGAGCGTGCCGGCGAGCTGGGCGGTTCGTTGTTCTACAACGACGACTCGAAGACGGCGCTGACCACGCGATACCTGCAAGCTGGCGACGGCTACTCGGTCGAGACCACTTTTCCGGGCCGGTGGGAAGACGCCCAGCTGGCCCAGTACGACTTCGCGTCCGTCCGACTGCCGAAACCGGCCCGGGTGCCGGACATCATTGCCGCCAAGGCCAACGAGTTCGTGGGCGAAGCGACGGTGCCGATCGAACAGGTCCGCCAGCTGGAGCGGAACCTGCACGAGAACGGCTTCTTCAGCAACGGCAAGGAAGACGAGGCCCGCAGCCTGTCCGGGCATCACGCCGGGCGCATGATCCAACTGCTGGACGCCGAACAGATGATTGGCGACGACGAGCAGTACGCCGTCGCCATGGCGCTGATGTCCCGGCACCTGGGCATTCCGGCGCGGGTTGTGATGGGTTTCTACCCGGATGAAAAGGAGAGCCGCGCCGCCTCCGGAGCGGTGGAGATCAAGGGCGAGGACGTGCACGCTTGGGTAGAGGTGGCCTTCGAACATGCCGGCTGGGTCGCGTTCGATCCCACCCCGGACGAGGATAACGAGCCGACTCCGCCGCAGCAGGAGCCCAAGTCGACGCCGAAGCCGCAGGTCCTGCAGCCGCCGCCACCGCCGCAGGAACCGGCCGAACTGCCGCCTGACACTGCTCCGGAACCGCAGGACGCCGAGCAGCAGGACAAGTCGTTCTGGGACCAGTGGGGCTGGCTCTTCGCCGCGGTGGGGCTGGCCGCCATTCCGCTGGCGGTGTTGCTGGCTCCGCTGTTGCTGATCGCCTGGCTGAAGCTGCGCCGGCGCAAGCGGCGGGCCTGCGAAGGCCTGCCCAGCCAGCGGGTGGGCGGCGGCTGGCGGGAAGTGATCTCGCTGGCCACCGACATGGGAGCGCGGGCGGCGCCCAATGCCACCCGGCGCGAGCACGCGTCCGCCTTGGCGGAGCAATTCCCGACGACGGCGGCGGGCACCACGCTGCTGGCGCGGCGGGCCGACGCCGCGATCTTTGGGGCCGCCGAGCCCACGGAGGTCCAGGTGCAGCAGTATTGGGATCACGTGGATCAGTCGCTGGCGGAGATGAAGGGCTCGCTGGGCTTCTGGCAGCGGCAGCGGGCCAAATACACGCCGCGCTCGCTGTTGGCCGACGCCAAGCGGCGGCTCGCGCAGCGTGGGCGTGCCCCGGCCGTGGCTAAGATCCGTACAGTAGACTCACAGGCCGGACGGTCGGAACAAGGCGGGAGCAGCACGTGGCAGCAAGACTGAATCTGGTCAGCGCCTCGGCCGGAAAACGGCTCGGGGCGTGGCTGATCGACAAGGTTCCGCCGGCCGTCCTGATGCTGGCCGCCTATGCCGCCAGCGTTCCCGTGGTGCTGCAGGCCGCGGCCTCCGGCAGCGCCTCCGCGGCAGGTTCGGCGGTGGGCGGGCTGTTCCTCTGGCTTGGACTGGCATCGCTGGTGTCGCTGGCCTACACCGTGTGGCTGTGGGGCTGGGAAGCCACCACCGGCAAGACCCCCGGCAACCTTGTGCTGGGCCTGCGCACCGCCAACGAGGACGGCCATGCTGCCGGCTGGGGCGCCATCTTCCTGCGCGGCCTGATCATCGCCGTCGGCGGACTGGTGCTGGCAGTGGGCGCCGTCGTGGTGGTGGTCTCCAACGTGTGGGACCGGAACCACAAGCGCCAGGGCTGGCATGACAAGGTAGCCAAGACCTTGGTGCTGGATGTGGCGCAGGGCCGCGACCCGCTGACCACCGGCGGGCTGTACGGGCTCGCGGCTTTCGCTCCTGAGGGCACCGACGCGGACGCCGGCTTTGCCAGCGCGGCTTCGCAAGGGCTGCATCCGCACGGGGCCTCCCCGGTGGAGGCGGCCCGGCAGCCTCCGGGCGTTATTTCCGCGATCCCGGGATTCAGTGCTGACGTCGACGCCGATGCGGCACCGGCCCCGGTTGCTACGACAGTTGCCCCCGCTGCCCCGGCCATCGCCGTGCCCCCGCCATCATCGGTGCTTGGTGAGGTGGGCACCCGGGAGGCCGCGCCGTCGTACGCCTTGGCCATGGCGGGACCGGCAGCGGCAGGCGCGCCTGCGGGACCGGCTGCGGAAGTTGCCAGCGCGGACGAGCATCCCGATGAAGAGTTCGCCGCTACCCTGGTCCGCGCGTCCGGCACGCAGGCGGGCCCATTCACTCTGACCTTCGACGACGGGCGCGACGTGGTACTTGAAACGACGGCCCTGATCGGGCGCAACCCAGCCGCAGCCGCCGGCGAGAACATCGACCAACTGATCGACTTCGCGGATATGGGACGCTCGGTCTCCAAGACCCACGTGCTGTTGCGCGTGGACGGGGCCACGGTGTGGGTCACCGACCGGAACTCCACCAACGGCACCGCCGTGACCGGTGCTGACGGCATCCGCCGGCAGCTAACCCCGGGGGAACCCGTGGCAGCGGCTCCCGGTGCCACCGTCGAGTTCGGCGACCGCAGCTTCACCATCGGAGCGGCATGAGCACGGCATCGGGCGCCGGGCCCATCCGGCTCAATGTCGGGGCCGGCACCGACCGTGGATTACGGCGGATGCTGAACGAGGACGCGTATCTGGCCGACGGCACCATGTTCGTGGTGGCCGACGGGATGGGCGGACATGAGGCCGGGGAAGTGGCCAGCCGCATTTGCGTGGAGACGATGCGCGACTACGTGGCCAGTCACGAGCTGGGCGCCCACGAGCTCGAACAGCTGATTGCCCGGGCGGATGCGCGGATTAGGGCCGCTGCCGCATCCCGTGCGGGGACCACGGTGTCCGGCGCGGCGCTGGTTACCGAACGCGGTGTGCCCTACTGGCTGGTTTTCAATGTGGGCGATTCCCGCACCTACCGGTTGCACCAGGGCCGGCTTGAACAGATCAGCGTGGACCACTCCGAGGTGCAGGAACTGCTGGAGGCGGGACGGATCACGGCGCAGGAGGCGCTGGTTCATCCGCGCCGGCATGTTGTCACCCGGGCGCTGGGCACCGGCGAAGACAACCAGCCCGATTTTTGGATGGTGCCGGTGGAACCGGGGGACAGGATCATGATCTGTTCCGACGGGCTGACCTCGGAGGTCAGCAATGACCACATCTACACCATTCTCACCTCGCTGTCCCGGCCGCAGGACGCGGTCGATTCGCTGATCCAGGCGGCTTTGCGTTCGGGCGGACGGGACAATATCACCGTGGTGGTGATTGACGCCGACGGCCTCCAGGACGATCTTGAGGATGCCTCGACCGCGCCACGGCAGGAGGATACGACGACGCTGCCCCGGCTGGCGGCTCCGGGAGAGCCGGCCTCGGAGGAGGATGGCCGGTGACGGGCCAGATCTATAGCCCGGGGAGTTGGATCGGCCTGCTCAGCGGCGGCACCGCAGTGCTCCTGGAACCGGGTGCCGCCGATGACTTGGTGCAGCAGCTCTGGCAGGCGCTGGAGTCCGGTGCCACCCTCGAGTCTTTGCTGGGCACCGTCGTATCCCGCTGCGGCGCCAACCTGGCCGCTATGCCTCAGTTCGGCATCGTCTCCACCACCGACGGCATCCATGCGGTGCTCCGCGGAGACGTGGTGGTGACCGCGGATGCGGACGGGCAGGAACTGAGCGGGCGCGGAGTCTCCAGCTGGACCGAAGGACGGCTGGCGTCCGAGAGCGTGAGCATTGCGGCCGGATCCGGCGGGACCGATTCGGCAGTCCGGTCTGGACCGTGGCTGCCGCTGCGCGCCGGCGCCGTGCAGCTGGGAAGCCTTCGGCTGGGTGCGGTACCCGCCGCGGCACCGGGTGCTGATGTACCGGCTGCTTCCGCTGCCCCGGAGCCAGCCTTCGCCGGGCCCGGGTTGTTCGAGAATTGGGACATGACGGGCATCTACGTGCCGGATGATGAGCTCGACGGCGCTGCCGCCGCGGCAGACCCAGCCCCCGCGGGGGAGCAGCCGGCCGGCGGCCAGACGACACCTGACACCGAGGCGGCCGAAGACGACCTGGACCAGACGATCATCCATGCCGCCGCGCAACGGGCCAATCGGCCAACAGCACCACATCAACAGTCGTCGGAATCAGCCCGGGGGAGCACCGCTGTCGCACTAAACGTTCCGGCAGGCCGGACAGGCGGGAAGCCGGCCCAGCCGACGGACCTGATCGACGCCGTTCCCTGGCTGACACGGTCCGCTTCCGCGGGCGCTGCGGCATCGGCGGCCCCGGAGCCGCAGCCAGCGGCTTCGGCAAACCGCGGCCCGAGCCCGGCCGCCCAGCCGGCCGGGCTCGAGGGCGACCACGACGGGCAGACGCTGATGCGCAGCGAACTGCCCGATGTTCCCGCCGCGCCCGCCGCCGCCGCGGCCGCTGCCCCGTCGGCGTCGGCGCCGAGCACCGCGCCAATGGTGCTGGCCCGGATGTGCCGGGACGGCCACGCCAACCCGCCGACCAGTTCCGCCTGCTCCCTCTGCGGAGCTCCGCTGGACGAGGACGCACAGGAGGTGCAACGGCCGGTACTCGGGCGGATGCGGCTTTCCACCGGTGACGTGGTGGAGCTGGACCGACCGGTGATCGTCGGACGGCAGCCTTCGGCCAACCGGGTGCAGGGCAGCGTGATGCCGCGGCTGGTTCCGGTGCACAGCGCCAGCGGGGATATCTCCCGCTCGCACGTGGAAGTTAGGCTGGAAGGCTGGCACGTGATCCTGGCGGACCTGAAGTCCACCAACGGCACGGTGCTGCTGCGCGGCCGGCAAGCTCCGCGGCGGCTGGGCCATGGGGAAGCGGTCATGCTGCTGGACGGCGACATCGCCGATTTGGGGGACGGCATCTCGCTGCGCTTCGAGGACCTTCCGTGAGCGTGAAGCGTCCGCCCGCGCCGCCGCCGAACATTGACGGCTACCGCTATGTCCGGCTGCTTGGCTCGGGCGGTTTCTCCGACGTGTACCTTTACGAACAGGACCGGCCCAAGCGCCGGGTGGCCGTCAAGGTGCTGCTGTCCGGGCTGAGGACCGAGGACGCGCGCCGCCGCTTCGAATCCGAGGCGAACCTGATGGCGCAGCTGTCCACCCATCCGTTCATCGTCACGATCTACGAGGCCAACCTCACCGCCGACGGACATTCCTACCTGGCGATGGAGTACTGCTCCCGGCCCAGCCTGGAGGCGCGCTACCGCCAGGGGCCGCTGGGCGTGGGCGAGGTCCTGACCCTCGGCATCCAGGTGGCCTCCGCCGTGGAAACCGCGCACCGGGCGGGAATTGCGCACCGCGACATCAAACCGGCCAACATCCTGGTCACCGACTACAACCGGCCGGCGCTGACCGACTTCGGCATCTCCTCCAGCACCGACGCCGCGGAGACCGACGCCGGCATGTCCATTCCGTGGTCGCCGCCGGAAGCCTTCAAGGGCGACGCCGGCAACGGCACCCGCAGCGATATCTGGGCCCTGGGCGCCACGGTCTACACGCTGCTGGCCGGACGCTCCCCGTTCCTGCAGCCCGGCGGGAACAACTCGCAGCGTGAACTGATGGACCGCATTGCCCATTCACCGCTGCCGCCGCTGCGCCGTGCCGATGTGCCGGCATCGCTGGAACTGGCCCTGGCCACCGCGATGGCCAAGTCGCCGGGCTCGCGGTTCAAATCGGCCCACGCCTTCGCGCTGTCCCTGCAGCGGGTCCAAGCCGAACTGAACCTGTCGGTCACACCGTTCGAAGTGCTGGAGGACGCGCCCACCGCTGGCGACGGGGATGCCGACGACGGCGAAGCGACCCGGGTCCGCGGGATCGTCTCGATCGACCCAACCGCTGCACCGCCCGCGGCCGGGTCCGTCTTCCCGGAGCGCACCGAGCGGCTGCCAGCAGGACCGGACGGACGGCGCCTGGAACTGGAGCCGGAGGGCTCCACCGTCCTGAGGGACTCGGAGCAAGACCAATGGACGGCCTCCGGCGCCGGCGCTCGCCGCCGTCCCTGGGCATGGGCGGCCGGGGCGCTTGCCGCCGCGGCCGTGGCTGCCGGCGTCATCTTTGTGCTCAACGGGCCGGCACCGGAGGCAGCAGTGCCCGATTCACCGGTCAGCCGGGCGCCGGCCAATGCCTTGGAAGGTCTGTCCGGCAACGTGGTGCCGCCCGAGGACCTGGACGGCCGGGTGCAAGGAAGCAAGGCCGTCTTCAGCTGGACCAACCCGGACCCGCGCGAAGACGACCTGTTCATCTGGACGCCCGTCACCGCGCTGGGCCAGGGCGAGCCCGAACGCACCGGCGAACCTAAGGCGGCGCTGCCGCTGGCGGAAAACGACCGGACCTGCATCGAAGTAGTGGTGGTGCGGGCGAACGGCCGGGCCTCGGATCCGGTTCGCGGCTGCGCCGACGAATAGCCACGTGCCCGCTGGAATAGAGTAGGAAGGCGGGTCGTGAAACGATCAACTCGCGTCGACCCGTTCGGTCAACACAACATATAGGGGGCTACCGGTGGCGGATGTGAGCATTGAGTTCTGCGGGGAGTGGTATGAACCCAAGGACGACGGCGTGTTCACCATCGGGCGCGAAGGCGATCTGGAGATCGACGACAATCCGTACCTGCACCGCAAGTTCCTGCAGATTGCCCACTACGACGACATCTGGTGGCTGGCCAACGTGGGATCCCTGATCTCGGCCACCGTCGCCGATTCCACCGGTGGCATGCAGGCCTGGCTGGCGCCGGGCGCGCGGATTCCGCTGGTCTTCAGCCTGACGAACATCGTCTTCACCGCCGGCCCGACCACCTACGAGTTGTCCGTCCACGTCAAGACGCCGTCCTTCCGCCAGGAACACCGGGACACGGACGCGGTGGGGGAGACCACCATCGGCCCGGTGATCTTCACCGACTCCCAAAAGGCGCTGATCCTGGCCCTGGCCGAACCCATGCTCAAGCGCGACGGCACCGGGCTGAGCTCGATTCCGTCCTCGTCGCAGGCGGCCGCCCGGCTGGGCTGGCCGCTGACCAAGTTCAACCGCAAGCTGGACAACGTCTGCGACAAGCTGGACCGCGTGGGCGTCGCCGGGCTCCGCGGCGGCGGAGGCAAGCTCGCCACCAACCGGCGGGCACGGCTGGTCGAACACGCTGTGACTTCCCATCTGGTCACCGCGGCGGACCTGCCGCTGCTCGACAAACAGTTGGATGCCGAAGACTAACGCACCCTGCCGCCGCCCGGCGGGGCACCGCCGTCGTCGCCTGAACCGGGCTGCTGGGGCAAGATAGTCAGGTGAGCACAGTCGAAACACCCGCCAACGAAATCCCGAGCGACGAGATCCGGGACGAGTACGAGCAGCTGACCGAAACCGTCCGCAAGTACCGCTACGCGTACTACAACGAGGACGCCCCGCTGGTCTCGGACGCCGAATTCGACGCGCTGTACCGGCGGCTGGAAGAAATCGAGGCGCTGCATCCGGAGCTGGTGGCCAACGACTCGCCCACCCAGGAGGTCGGCGGTGAGGTCTCGGCCGCCTTTGCCCCGGTGGAGCACCTGCAGCGGATGTATTCGCTGGAAGACGTCTTCTCACTGGACGAGCTGAAGGCCTGGGTGGACCGTGCCACCGCCTCCGTGGCGAACCTGGGCAACGGCAGGAAACTGCGCTGGCTCAGCGAGGTGAAGATCGACGGACTGGCCGTCAATCTGCTCTACCGCAACGGCGAACTGGTCCGTGCCGCCACCCGCGGCGACGGGACCACCGGCGAAGACATCACCCACAATGTGCTGACCATCGGAGACATTCCGCGCAAGCTCACCGGCAGCAACTTTCCGGCCGAGGTGGAGATCCGCGGCGAAATCTTCATCCCCACCAAGGACTTCCTGGCCCTGAACGAACGGATGGTGGAGGCCGGCAAGGCGCCGTTCGCCAACCCGCGCAACTCCGCGGCGGGCTCGCTGCGCCAGAAAGACCCGAAAGTGACGGCGGAGCGGCCGCTGCACATGTTTGTCCACGGGATCGGTGCCCGCGAAGGACTCGAGGCGGAAAGCCAATCGGACACCTACGCCCTGCTGAGCGGCTGGGGTCTGCCCACCAGTCCCTACTTCAAAGTGGTGGATAGCTTAGACGACGTGCTCGCCTTCATCGAGCATTATGGCGAGCACCGCCACGACCTGCTGCACGAGATCGACGGCATTGTGGTCAAGGTGGACGATTTCGCCCTGCAGCGCGCGCTCGGCCACACCTCGCGCGTGCCGCGCTGGTCCGTGGCCTACAAGTATCCGCCGGAAGAAGTCCACACCAAGCTGCTGGACATCCGCGTGAATGTGGGCCGCACCGGCCGGGTTACGCCCTACGGCGTGATGGAACCGGTGAAGGTGGCCGGCTCCACCGTGGAGATGGCCACCCTGCACAACCAGGACGTGGTCAAGGCCAAGGGCGTGAAGATCGGCGACATCGTGGTGCTGCGCAAGGCCGGCGATGTGATCCCGGAGATCGTCGGCCCGGTGATGGCGCTGCGCGAGGCGCAGGATCCGCCGGTCCGCGACTTCGTGATGCCCACGGACTGCCCCTCCTGCGGCACGCCGCTGGCGCCCGGCAAGGAGGGCGACGTCGATCTGCGCTGCCCGAACGCCCAGTCCTGCCCCGCGCAGCTGACGGAACGGGTGGCCCATCTGGCCGGCCGCGGTGCCTTCGACATCGAGGCACTGGGGTACGAGGCGGCGCTGGCACTGACCCGCCCGGCCGAACCCGAGCAGGCTCCGCTCACCAACGAGGCCGGGATCTTTAGCCTGAAGCCCGAGGACCTGGCGGACGTGCGGATCCGCCGCGAGAAGAAGACCAAGGGCGTGCCGACCGGCGAGACGGAACTGGTGCCCTACTTCTACACCAAGGGCACTGCCAAGAAGCCCTCGGTCCCCACAGCCAACACCAAGAAACTCTTCGAGGAACTCCAGAAGGCCAAGACCCAGCCGCTCTGGCGCGTGCTGGTCGCATTGTCCATCCGGCATGTCGGGCCCACCGCTTCCCGCGCCCTGGCCACCGCCTTCGGGTCGATGGACGCCATCCGGGCCGCCAGCGAGGAACAGTTGGCGCACGTGGACGGCGTGGGCCCCACCATCGCGGCCGCCCTGAAGGAGTGGTTCGCGGTGGACTGGCACGGCGAGATCGTGGATGCCTGGGCCGCTGCCGGAGTGCGGATGGCCGACGAGGTGGACGAGAGCACGCCGCGCACGCTGGAGGGGATGACCGTGGTGGTGACCGGCACATTGCCGAACTTCAGCCGCGACGAGGCCAAGGAAGCAATCATTATCCGCGGCGGCAAGGCGTCCGGATCCGTCTCGAAGAACACCAGCTATGTGGTGGCCGGCGAGAACGCCGGCACCAAACTGGACAAGGCCGAATCCCTCGGCCTGACGGTCCTGGACGAGGACGGATTCCGCCGATTGCTGGAAACCGGCACACCATGACGGGGGAGCGGCCTGCCGAGACCAGCTGGCAGCAGATCCTCTCCACGCTGGCCAGTCACCGGCTGCGCGGACTCTATGCGGCCCTGGTGCTGGGCCAGCAGCCCGAGATGACCGCCAAGGAACGGCAGAAGCTGCTCGCCTCCGGCTTGGTCATGGACGACGGCGGTGCCCTCACCGTTGCCCCGGACGTCTTCAAGGCGGCCCTGGCGGCGGCGCGAACGCCGGAGCCGACGGGACCGGAACGCTTCCTGACCGGCGGGTTGGTGGTGCTGCCGCATCGTGCGGCCGACCGGCTGGAGCTGCTGGGCTACCTCCGCGACCGGGTCATCGCCGAGGGGGAGACGATGACGGAAAAGGACGTGAACGCCAAGCTGGCCGCGTTCACCACGGATGTCCCGATGCTCCGGCGCGCCATGGTGGACTACGGTTTCCTGATCCGCGAGCCGGATGGCAGCGCCTACCGCAGGGCAGTTGCCACCGGTTGACCGGGTAAAGGTCCGACAGGGGGAGCCTGGTCAGCGCCGGCTTGGTCAGCGCCGACGTGAGTCCGGGTCGAGTGCCTGCAAGGCGCCGCCCGTTACGGCCCCGTAGGCCAGATGCGGGACGATGTCGCTGATCCAGTCGGTGCGGGACCAGGTGCGTGGATCGGTGATTCCGAGCGCGGTCATTGGGCCGTTGCTTCCGGCCAGCGCAGCCGCGGCGGCCGTCAATGAGGTGATCACTACCCCGGGCCGGAATCCGGCAGCGCGGGCCAGTCCCAGGGCGGCGCCGGCACCGATTCCCACCACGAGCCCCGTCAACGGGCCTAGCCCGGCGATGCGGTTCGTACGCTCTTCTTCGGTTCCGGGAATCGTTACGCCGGTGACGGCGGCCAGCTTTTCCACGGTGTCCTCGGGCGTGCTGCTGGCGGCGCGGGCCCGCCAGACCATGTCCAGATAGCTGAGCGTGTTGAGGGCGGTGGTGCCTGCGGCGCCGGCCACCGCCCCGGCGGCCAGGGCGCGGACCACGCTCACGGTTGTGGTCACGGTGGGGTCCGTGCTCATGAAAGTCTCCGTTCGTTTCACCCAGCGGCCTGTAGGGATGAGGCCCGGTGCTCGTATCATGCTCCGCGATCCCCGGCCGATCAAGGGCAGGGCGGGCAGACAGGTTCGATTCTGGCCGCCCCCGCGGACGGCCAACCTCCAGGGACTCGCTGCTATAAGCCAAACCGAAACGTAGACGTGACTCGCGTCACGGGCCATGGGAGCATGGACGTGTGGAGCGGCCATGAACGAGTTCTTCGCCGATGGTTTTCCCTGGTGGTTCATCTGGGTTGGCTTCGCCGTGGTCTCCGGCATGGGACAACACGCCAAGCGCACCAGGCGCCAGCAGGCCGGGAACCGGGCCGGTGGCCAGCGCCGCGAATCCGCATGGTCGGAGGCGGCCCGGCGCGAGGCGGACCGGCGTTACGCTGCCGCTGCCGCCCACCAGCAGCGGCTTCGCGACACCGAGAAACTGATGGCGGACCATCACGCGGTCAACGTCCGCTGGCTGGACTATGAGCTGGACGTAGCGAAACTGATCGACTACCCGATGATGTCCGACGTGCGTGAACCGCTCACCGTGGCGTTCCTGCGCGCCAAACGGACGGCAGACGGGCTGCTGCCGGTCACTGCGGCGGAAATCGCCACCGACGAGCGGCTGCGCGAATACCGCGAGGCCGTGCGCGCCTTTGAGGTCGCCTTCGACATTGCCGAGCGCGAAGCCCACCGGATCCGCGACCAACACTTCAGCGGGCCGGAACGGCTGCGGCTGAACACCGCCCGCCGGCTGCTGACCATCGCCGTGGACCGGGCTGCCACGCCGGCCGAGCGGCAACTGGCCTACAGCCGGGCGCGCAAGGAGCTGGACGGGCTCTTGGCCCTGCCGGCCGAGGCGCTCGCAGCCCTGCAGCGGCAGGTCAATCCGGAATTGCTGCCGCTGGCTGACCCGCCGGCCGGGCCGGAGCGCGGCGACCAGCCCGAGCGACGGCCCGGCCAGATCTCCGACCCCCAGCCCGGCTGAACCGGAACCGGCCAGCCCGGCTGAACGCCCGGACTGATGACCGCATTGGCGCGCACCGCCCGCGGTACGCGAAACTGTTAAGGCACGCACCGCCGTCGTGCTTTCCCACTTTCCCGCGAGGACCCGCCCCAGCACATGCACATCACCATCCGCCCTGCCACCGCAGCTGATTACGACGACGTGGCGCGCCTGACGCGCGAGGCCTACCTGGCTGCCGGCCATTTTCCGGAAGCCGATCATCCGTACCTGGTGCACGTCTCCGACGTGGCGCACCGGGCCGCACGCGCCGAGATCTGGGTGGCCGAGCGCGCCGGACAAGTCGCCGGCGCGGTGACGCTGGCCCAGGCCGGCGGGGAGTACGCGGACATCGCCCGGGAGGGCGAACTGGAATTCCGGATGCTGGCCGTCGACCCGGGGCTGCAGCGCTCCGGCGTGGGGAGGGCGCTGGTGGAGGCGATCGTCGCCCACGCCCGCACCTTGGACGGGATAGATGCGGTGAGCCTGACCACCGGCAGCGACTGGACCGCGGCGCACCGGCTGTACGAATCGCTGGGATTCGACCGCGTGCCGGAGCGGGATTGGCCGGTGCCCGGCACGGATATCCGGCTGCTGGTCTTCGTCAAGAGCCTGTAGCCCGCCGCAACGCAGCCGCAGCGGGGAGCGATGCGGGCTCAGGGCCGGTGCAGCGTGAAGGAGTCGACGAAATTCCCGCCGTCGGCACGGACGAACTTGGCGCTCAGCGAGTCATCGGTCACACGGATCTGCAGAAACCCATGTGTGGGCTGCAAGTTCTTCCCGGAGGAGGCAGCGAAGTACGGCGCCTCGGCATCCGAGGCGTTGACATCGCGCAGCGGCCGCCCGCCGGTGCCGACGGTCGCGAAGACCGTGCCGGCGCCGGACTCGAAGTCGCCGTCGCTGTCGGAAATGCAGGCTCGGTCGCTGTGGGCGGGCAGCAGTGACGGACAACCAGGGCCAAGGGCCAGTTGGTGCGTGCGCTGGTAGAGGTGTTCGTGGCCGTGAAGCACCAGGTCCACCTTCCGGTCCACCAGCAGATTCGTCACGGCTGGGCCCGGGTCGCATGCGTAACGGCCCATCGTGTGGCAGGGCAGGTGCGAGGCCACCACGACCCACGGAATGTCCGCGTCATGGGCGGAGTCGATGGCGGCGGCGGTCCAGTCGTAATGCTCGTTTCCGGGCACGTAATCCCATCGGCCGGAATTGGCAAAATCCAAACCCGGGGAAATCATGATCAGCCGCAGCACCGGATCCCGCTGCGGGATATCGACGAACCATTGGCGGCCGTAGACGCCGTTGATGCCGGGCAAACGCGGAGGCAGGCAGCCCGCGAAGGCATCGATGGATCCGTTCCGGCCGTCGCTTTCGTGGTTTCCGGAGATCAACTGCAAGGGAGTATCCCGCCCCAAGTGGTCGGTGACGAAGCTGCACCACGCCGATTCTTGACCGGGGCTTCCATACGACAGGTCTCCGAGCGCAAGGCCGAACTGTGCCTTGCTACCCGCCATCGCTTCCAGGACATCCGCGGCGGCCTCCCCGTCGCCGAAGTCCCCCGCCGCCGCAAATTCCACCGTCCTGGTGGAGGGGCCTGCATGGTTGGCCCGATCCGGGGCAGTGGTCGGCTGGCCCGCCGCACCGCTGACGGAGGGAGGTGCCGGAGATGCCGGAGCGGGAGAGCTTGGCGGAAGGGTGCTGCAGGACGAGAGCAGAAGGGCGGCGAGGGCTGCCGCTGCCAGTCGAGCCGGACGCATGGGGCCTCCTCGACGCGGTGGGGCGTCAGTCTAAGCACTGCGCAGGCGGCAGTCAACGGCATCACATGTTCTCGCGTCGGACCGTCCCCGTCCTTATGGCGACTCCCGACCTTTCTGCGCCGGTAGACTGAACAGGAAAAGCAATCCATCCGCGTAGGAGACTCATGTCTGAGATCAATCGTGCGGCGGTGGCGCATCTGGCGCGCCTGGCCCACATTGAGATGACCGCCGAAGAACTGGACAAGATGGCCGGAGAACTCGACGTAATTGTCGATTCGATCAAGTCCGTCCAGGAAGTTGCCCGGCCCGAGGTGCCGGCGACCTCACATCCGATCCCGCTGACCAATGTGTTCCGCGAGGACGTTGTGGGCGAGACCCTGAGCCAGGAACTGGCACTGGCGAACGCACCGGACGCGGCCGACGGCCGGTTCAAGGTTCCGGCGATCCTGGACGAGGAGTAGGACGCACCCATGAGTGAACTGATTACCCACAGCGCCGCGAAGCTGGCGGAACTGCTGGCCGCATCCGAGGTGTCTTCGACCGAGGTCACCCAGGCACACCTTGACCGTATTGCCGCGGTCGACGGCGACGTCAACGCCTTCCTGCACGTGAACACCGATGAGGCGCTCGCCGTCGCAGCGGACGTGGACAAGGCCCGCGCCGCCGGCGAAGAACTGCACGCCCTGGCCGGTGTCCCGATTGCGATCAAGGACCTGATCGTTACCGTGGGCCAGCCCACCACCGCAGGCTCGAAGATGCTCGAGGGCTGGATGAGCCCGTACGACGCCACCGTGATCAAGAAGATCCGGGCGGCGCGGATGCCGATGCTGGGCAAAACCAACCTGGACGAATTCGCCATGGGCTCCTCCACCGAGCACTCGGCCTTCGGCCCCACCCGCAACCCCTGGGACCTGGAGCGCATCCCCGGCGGCTCCGGCGGCGGTTCCGCGGCGGCGGTATCGGCCTTCGAGGCCCCGCTGGCGCTGGGCACGGACACCGGCGGTTCGATCCGGCAGCCGGCCGCGGTGACCGGTTCGGTGGGCGTGAAGCCGACCTACGGCGGAGTCTCCCGCTACGGCGCCATCGCGATGGCGTCGTCACTAGACCAGATCGGGCCGGTCACCCGGACCGTGCTGGACGCCGCACTGCTGCACGAGGTCATCGGCGGGCACGACCCGGCCGACTCCACCTCGCTGAACGATCCGGTGGGTGCCCTGGTCGAGGCCGCCCGGAGCGGCGACGTGCGCGGCATGCGGATCGGCGTGATCAAGGAACTGCAGGGCGAAGGCTACTCCGCCGGTGTGCAGGCCCGCTTCGACGAGGCACTCGAGTTGCTGCGCGGCGCCGGCGCCGACGTGGTGGAGGTGTCCTGCCCGAACTTCAAGTACGCGCTGGGCGCCTACTATCTGGTCATGCCCTCGGAGGCCTCCTCCAACCTGGCCAAGTACGACGGCGTCCGCTACGGGCACCGGGTGCTGCCGGAAGACGGCTCGCTGACCATCGAACGCGTCATGGGTGCCACCCGAGCGGCCGGCTTCGGCGACGAGGTCAAGCGCCGCATCATTCTGGGCACCTACGCCCTGTCCGCGGGCTACTACGACGCGTACTACGGTTCGGCGCAGAAGGTCCGCACCCTGGTGCAGCGCGACTTCGCCGCCGCCTTCGAGGCCGCGGACGTGCTGATCTCGCCGACCGCTCCGACCACCGCCTTCAAGCTGGGCGAAAAGCTGGACGATCCGATGGCCATGTACCTCAACGACGTGGCCACCATTCCGGCGAACCTGGCCGGTGTCCCGGGCATCTCGGTGCCCGGCGGCCTGGCCGACGGGCTGCCGGTGGGCATCCAATTCCTGGCCCCGGCCCGTGAAGATGCCCGCCTGTACCGTGCCGGCGCCGGCCTCGAAAACCTGTTGGAAGCCACGTGGGGCGGCCCGCTGCTGGCCCAGGCTCCCGCTCTCGGAGGTGTGAAGTAAATGGCTGAAACTCTAGAACTGGTCGCCTTCGACGAGGCGATGGCGAAGTACGATCCGGTCCTCGGCTTCGAGGTCCACGTTGAGCTGAACACGAAGACGAAAATGTTCTCGGCGGCACCGAACGCGTTCGGCGATGTGCCGAACACGAACGTGTCTCCGGTGGACCTTGGCCTGCCCGGCGTGCTGCCGGTGGTCAACAAGTCGGCCGTGGAGTACTCGATCATGATCGGGCTTGCCCTGAACTGCAAGATCGCCGAGTCGTGCTTCTTCGCCCGGAAGAACTACTTCTACCCGGATACCCCGAAGAACTTCCAGACGTCCCAGTACGAGGACCCGATCTGCTACGACGGTTACCTGGACATCGAGCTGGAAGACGGCGAAGTGTTCCGCGTGGAGATCGAACGCGCCCACATGGAAGAGGACGCCGGCAAGCTCACCCACATGGGCGGCGCCACCGGACGCATCCAGGGCGCCGAGTACTCGCTGGTGGACTACAACCGCGCCGGCGTGCCGCTGGTGGAGATCGTCACCAAGCCGATCGTGGGAGCCGGCTCCCGTGCTCCCGAACTGGCCCGCGCCTACGTGGCCGCCGTCCGCGAGATCGTCAAGAACCTGGGCGTCTCGGATGCCCGGATGGAACGCGGCAACGTCCGCTGCGACGCCAACGTCTCTCTGATGCCGAAGGGCGCCACCCAGTTTGGCACCCGGTCCGAGACCAAGAATGTGAACTCACTGCGTGCGGTGGAACGTGCGGTCTACTTCGAGATCCAGCGCCACGCCGCGGTGCTGGAATCCGGGCAGAAGGTTGTCCAGGAGACCCGCCACTGGCACGAGGACACTCGGTCCACGACCTCCGGCCGGCCGAAGTCGGACGCCGACGACTACCGTTATTTCCCGGAGCCGGACCTGGTGCCCGTCGTCACCACCGAAGCGTGGATCGAGGAACTGCGTGCCCGGCTGCCGGAGCCCCCGGCCGAGCGGCGCAAGCGGCTGAAGGCCGACTGGGGCTACTCGGATGCCGAATTCCGCGACGTCGTTAACGCCGGCGTGATGGATTCGATCGAGGAGACCATCGCCGCCGGCGCCTCCGCGTCAGTGGCGCGCAAGTGGTGGATGGGCGAGATTTCCCGCCGGGCCAAGGAAGCCGAGGTCGAACCGTCGGAGTTGGGCGTGAGCCCGCAGACGGTAGTCGAACTGGACCGCCTGGTGCAGGCCGGAAAGATCAACGACAAGCTGGCCCGCCAGGTGCTGGACGGCGTGATCGCCGGTGAAGGCAATCCGGAAGAGGTTGTTCAGAAGCGCGGCCTGGCCGTGGTTTCCGACGATTCCGCGCTGCTGGAAGCGATTGACGCCGCGCTGGCCGCCCAGCCCGAGGTGGCGGAGAAGATCCGCGGCGGCAAGGTCCAGGCTGCCGGAGCCATTGTCGGCGGAGTCATGAAGTCGACCCGCGGGCAAGCCGACGCCGGCCGCGTCCGTGAACTCATTTTCGAACGACTCGGCGTTCAGGCTTAGTCGGGGGGAGAACAGTGCACGGTATGGCTCGCCCGGCCCGCGCCGATATCGGCCCGGTTCCCCGGCGCGTCATCCTGACACATCGGGGCACGCCGGCCGGCACCGATATTGGACCGACGCCGCTGCCTAGCGGCTCCGCGGCCAAGGCCTGATGCAGACGACGCCCCTGCCATGACCCGGCAGGGGCGCCGTCCGTTTAATCGCCGAGTGAGCAGGTGGGTGCGCAGGCGTGTCCGGTTGGTCCCGGACGCTCCCGGATGGTCTGATGGAAGGACCCGCATCGGATCAGCAGCAGGCAATTGTCCGCGCCGCTGGCGGGACCTTGCCTCACGATTGAAGGAAGTACGGAAACAGATGGCCTTGATGCCCGCTGCGGAGATCGACGTCACCAACGACCTGGTGCAGCGGTTGATAGCCGACCAGTTTCCGGATCTGGCCCAGCTGCCCCTGGTGCGGGTGGCGAACGGCTGGGACAACGTCACGTTCAAACTCGGCGGCGAGTTGGCCGTCCGGCTGCCGCGCCGCGAGGCAGCCGCGGACCTGCTGGTGAACGAGCAGCAGTGGCTGCCGTCGCTGGCCCCGGAACTTCCGGTTGCCGTGCCCGCCCCGGTGCGCTGCGGCAAGCCGTCGTCGTACTATCCCTGGTCCTGGTCGGTAGTGCCGTGGCTCGAAGGCCGCGCCGCCTGGCGCCTCCGCGCGGAGGAACGACGTTCGCTGGCCACCGGGTTGGCCGCATTCGTGGCCACGCTGCACCTACCCGCGCCATCCGGCGCGCCGATGAATCCGGTCCGCGGCGTGCCGCTGGCCTCGCGCAATGCGGCCGTCCTGCAGCGGCTGGATTCGGGCGATGTTCCGCAGCCGGAACGCGTCGCGGCGCTATGGCGCCAGCTGTCGGCCCTGCCCGCGTGGGACGGGCCGGCGCTGTGGCTGCACGGCGACCTTCACCCCGGCAACCTGGTGGTGGAGGGCACCCGGCTGGCAGGCGTGATCGACTTCGGCGACATCACCGCGGGCGATCCGGCCACAGATCTGGCCGCTGCCTGGCTGGTGTTCGATGCGGCGGGACGCCGGGAGTTCATCGCTGCGGTCGAATCGCGCACCGATGTGTCGCCGGAGACCTGGCAGCGCGCCCGCGGCTGGGCGTTGGCGATGGCGACGGCGCTGCTGACCTCCTCCGACGACAACCGGCTGTTGCGAGGCGTGGGGGAGCGCGCGCTGGCCGAGGTGCTCTCCGGAAGCTAGGCGCCGGGCTGAAGCCGCAGTAGCATGACCGGACTGCGCAACAGCTTGGCGGAACAGAGGAGGCGCGATGCCCGGAACCGGAGGTCTGCGGCTGCACGCCACCGTTTTGGGCGCCCCTGACCCGCTGGCCCTGGCGGACTTCTACGGCCGGCTTCTGGGCTGGGACGTTCGCACCAAGGAGCCGGACTGGGTCACGTTGGCCAATCCGAGTGGCGGTCCCGGCCTGTCCTTCCAGCTGGAAAACGACTACCGCCGGCCGGTTTGGCCCGAAGAACCCGGCGAGCAACAGATGCTGATGCACCTGGACATTCTGGTCGAGGACCTGACCAGTGCCTGCGGCCATGCGGAAGCAGTCGGCGCCGAGCCGGCGGCATTTCAACCGCAGGACGACGTCCGCGTTTACTTCGACCCGGCCGGTCATCCGTTCTGCCTCTTCGAAAACGAGCAACGCTCGGCCACCCACGCTGAGCGTGGGCGACCGAGCGCCGAGGACGCCCGGCTGACTTAGCCGTCGAACAGCCGGGAGCGGATCAGGAAGCGCTTGCCCTCGGGTGCCTCCACGGAGAACCCGCTGCCGCGCCCCTGCACCACGTCCACGGTCAGATGCGTGTGCTTCCAGTACGCGAACTGTTCCCGCGACATCCAGAAGTCAAGGCTTCCGCGGTCCGGAAGGTCGAACGTTCCCAGCAACACGTCCGCATCTGCCGTGAGGAATTCGCCCGCCGGATAGCACATCGGCGACGACCCGTCGCAGCAGCCGCCGGATTGGTGGAACATCAGCGGCCCGTGGGTCTCCCACAGTTTCTGCAGCAGCCCGACGGCCGGACCGGTGAGCGCTACCCGGGAAAAATCCTCCCCGGGCAGCGCTACCGTGGCCTCGAGCGCCGCCTCGTGTTGCGCAGCCGGCGGGCTGGGAGCACCCTCCGGCTGCGGTGAAGCAGTCGCCATGAGCGGACCTGTCTCTAGAAGAAGCCGAGCTTGTTCTCGTTGTAGCTGACCAGCAGGTTCTTGGTCTGCTGGTAGTGGTCCAGCATCATCGAGTGGTTTTCCCGCCCGATGCCGGAGGACTTGTAACCGCCGAACGCCGCTCCCGCCGGGTAGGCGTGGTAGTTGTTCACCCACACGCGGCCGGCCTGGATTTCGCGTCCGGCCCGGTAGGCCACGTTTCCATTGCGGCTCCACACTCCGGCGCCCAGCCCGTAGAGGGTGTCGTTCGCGATCTCCAGGGCCTCCTCGTAGCCGGCAAAACGGGTGACCGAGACGACGGGCCCGAAGATCTCCTCCTGGAAGATGCGCATGCTGTTGTCACCCTCGAAGATGGTCGGCTTCACGTAGTAGCCGTCGGCCAGGTCCCCATCCAGAATGTTGCGCCCGCCGCCGGTCAGGACCTTCGCCCCCTCCTGCTTGCCGATGTCCATGTAGGACAGGATCTTCTCCAGCTGGTCGTTGGAGGCCTGCGCACCGATCTGGGTGTCCGTGTCCAGCGGGTTGCCCTGGATGATCGCCTCGGTCCGCGCCAGTGCGTCGGCCATGAACGAGTCGTAGATGGAATCCTGCACCAGCGCTCGGGACGGGCAGGTGCAGACTTCGCCCTGGTTGAAGGCGAACAGCGTGAAGCCCTCCAGCGCCTTGTCGTAGAACGCATCGTTCTCGGACGCCACGTCGGAGAAGAATATGTTCGGGCTCTTCCCGCCCAGCTCCAGGGTGACCGGGATCAGGTTCTGGGATGCGTACTGGCTGATCAGGCGGCCGGTGGTGGTCTCGCCGGTGAAGGCGATCTTGCGGATCCGCGGGCTGGAGGCGAGCGGCTTGCCGGCTTCCACACCGAAACCGTTGACCACATTGACCACGCCGGCCGGCAGGATGTCCGCGATCAGTTCCATCAGCACCAGGATGGACGCGGGGGTCTGCTCCGCAGGCTTAAGCACGACGGCGTTGCCCGCCGCGAGCGCGGGCGCCAGCTTCCAGGTGGCCATCAGGATGGGGAAATTCCAGGGAATGATCTGGCCGACCACACCCAGCGGCTCGTGGTAGTGGTAGGCGGTGGTGTCGTCGTCGAGCTGGGAGAGCCGGCCCTCCTGCGCGCGGATGGCGGAGGCGAAATAGCGGAAGTGGTCGGCCGCCAGCGGGATGTCTGCGGCCAGCGTCTCGCGGACGGCCTTGCCGTTGTCCCAGGTTTCCGCCACGGCCAGCAGTTCGAGGTTCTCCTCGATCCGGTCGGCGATCCGGTTCAGCACGGCTGCCCGGTCCGCCACCGAGGTCTTGCCCCAGGACGGCGCCGCCTTGTGTGCGGCATCCAGGGCCAAGTCGATGTCTTCGGCGGTGCCGCGCGCCACCTCGCAGAACGGCTTGCCGGTCACGGGGGAGATGTTCTCAAAGTACTGGTTCTTGACCGGGGCGACCCACTCGCCGCCGATCCAGTTCTCATACCGTTGCTTGAAGCTGACCGGTGATCCCTCGGTTCCGGGCTGGGCGTAAACAGTCATGTTGACTCCTTCGGCTTCGGTTCCGGACCGCGCTGGCCCGGCAGACTGCGCTGTCTGTGGTGACGAGCCTACGGAAGGCAAGGTTGCATCGAGGTTGCACCCGGCGTTGGGTATGGGGCGGTCAGCCGTCCCCGGCCTCCAACTGCTCCAAGCGGGCGACGACCCCGGCCCGCCTGGGTGAGCGCGGCGGCAGGAGGCGGAGCGCCGCGTGCCAGGCATCGCCGTCGTTCTTCGCTTCGGGAAGCTCAAGGTAGCGCATCACCGTTTCCGGCGAGGCACTGCTGAGCACCGACTCGCGCAGCGTGGCGCTGACCTGGTGGCGGAAATCGACGATGCCCGGCGCCTCGGACCCCGGAATGATCTGGCCCTGGTAAAGATCGAGGGCCTGGCGGTAGGAGCCCCGGGCCAGGCGCTGCAGGGCCCGCTGCGCGTCGACGGCCAGCGGCTGCCGCAGCCGGTACGGCCGCGATTCGGGGACCGCGGCGGGGCTGATGCCGGCCAGAAGTTTGCGCAGCCGGACCATCTCGGCCCGCAACGTGGCGCCACGGGCGTGCGGGTTGAGCTGGTCGGCCAGTTGCTCGGCCGTCAGGCCGGCCGGGTGCAGGGCCATCAGGGTGAGGATCTCGGTGTGCCGCTGGGACAATTCGATGCGCCGGCCGGCCAGCTCCAAAAGGCCATGGTCCCGGCCCGTGATGCTGAGGCCGGCGGGCTGTTGCCTGGCCCGGCTGCTGGGCGCCGCCTGCAGGCGAATGATCCGCAGCTCGGCCTCGGCCGCGGCCACCGCGGCCCGGACCAGCGACAGCGTATGCGGAGCGGCGGCTTCCTCCCCGCCGGTCAGATCCACCACGCCGAGGACGGCGCCGGAATCGGGATCGTGAATGGGGACGGCGGTGCAGCTCCACGAATGGACCGCCCTGCTGAAGTGCTCGGCGCCGGCAATCTGCACCCCGTGGCCCAGGGCGAGGGCGGTGCCGGGGGCGCTGGTGCCCACGGATGCCTCGGACCAGTCGGTGCCCGGCATGAACATCATGCCCTCCGCACGTTCCCGCAGCCGGGTAGCGCCATCCACCCAGAGCAGGCGCCCGTGCTGGTCCCCGACGGCCACCAGCATTCCCGCTTCATGGCTGGGTTCCACCAGCAAACGGCTGAAGACGGGCATGATGGCAGCCAGGGGATGGTCCCGGCGGAAGGCGTCCAGTTCGTCGTCGGCCAGGACCAGCCGGGCCAACGCGCGGTCCGGATCTGCGGCGTGCCGCAGGGAGCGTTGCCACGAGTCGCGGACCACCGGGCGCAGGCCCGGGAGGCGCAGGCTCCCGGAACGGCCGATCAGTTCGTCCGGATCAAGACCTTCGTGGGCCTCGTAGGCCCGGTCCTGCACGGGCCGGGACGCTGGCTGGGCAGAGTGCGGCACTGGAGATCCCCCTTGTACCGGATCACCACCACGGATCTGTGGCAGAAGTCACAGTCTAGCCCGCGGCGGACGGGACGATCCAGCCAAGGCTCAGGCCGGCACTAGCCGCAGGGGCAGCGAGGCGTAGCCCTTCAACGTGTTATGCAGGTACGGGACAGGTTCGCCGGTGAACTCGATCCGCTCCACGTGATGGGCCAGCCAGGTCAGGACAACGTGCATCTCCAACCGGGTGATGGGCTGGCCGACGCAGCGGTGGATGCCGTTGCCGAAGGCGATCATGCTGGCGGCCTCGCGTTCGACCCGGAAGACGTCCGCGTCCGGACCGAACTGGACCTCGTCCCGGTTGGCGGAGCCCAGGAACAGGGCCAGCTTGCTTCCGGCCGCCAGGCTGACCCCGGCGATCTCGGTGTCGGCGGACGTGGTCCGGTAGAAGGACTGGAACGGGGATTCGAAGCGCAGCACCTCGTTGATGGCCAGCGACACCATCCGCGGGTTCTGCCGCAGGATGCGCCACTGTTCCGGATGCTCGGCAAAGAGCTTGAGGGCGTTGCCGATGCCGATCACGGTGGTGTCCAGGCCCGCGGACAGCAGGGCCCTGACCACCAGTGGGGCCATGTCCGCCGGCAGCTCGCCGCGGTCCACATACTGCCACAGTTGTTCGCCCATCCCGCCGGGGCTGAGGTTTTCCCGACGGGTCCGGTCCATCACCCACTCCGGAGTTCCGGCACCTTGTTCGAAGTAGTAGCGGTGGCGTTCGTTTTCCGGGCCGAAGTGGCTGAAGTTCATCGCGCCATGGGTCAGCAGGTTCTCCTCGCGGCCCTCCCGCGGAATGCCCACGGCATCGCCGAACGCCCGGAGCGGGAAGACCTCGGCCAGGTCCTTGACCCCGTCGATCGAACCACGCGCCAGCAGTTCCGGCAGCAACTGGTCGGCGTAGGCTTCGAATCCGGCCCGCAGCGCACGCGTCCCCCTGGGCGAGATCACCCCGGCCATGGCGTCCCGCATCAGCGTGTGCCGCGGCGGGTCGGACTCGAGGATGCCCTGCGGCCGCCAATAAGGTTCCTTCAGCAGGTCCTTGGGTCCCACGCCGGCGGCGGAGATGAAGGTGACGTGGTCGGCGAGAATATCGCGGCACTCGGCGTAGCGTGCGAAGGCCGGCACCTGGTACTTCTCCAGCCAGACCGCCGGGCCGGCCGCCCGCATCCGGCAGAACAGGCTGTACGGGTCGACCAGTACGTCATCCGCGTACGGGTCGTCGGTGATCGCCGGAATCATCTGGTGTGTCCTGGTTGTCACGGGCAGGCCTCGCTCACGTCGAAAGGGAAGGAAGAAGTGCTTGCCAGCAAAACTACAGCCCCGCGCGCCGGACGCGTACTGTGACGCGCTCCACTTCGACGGGGCTCTTACGTAGAGTTGCCCTAGTGACCCGGACCACCGTCCGGGCGGCCGCGTGCTCCCGGCCGGACCGAGAGATAAGGACAACGCGTGAAGGCGCTCTTCAAGCCCGGCCCACAGGCCGGCTTCGAGCTGGCGGACCGGCCGGAACCGGAACCCGGCTTCGGCGAGGTCAAGATCAAAGTCTTGACCACCGGCATCTGCGGCACCGACCTGCACATCCAGGCCTGGGACGACTGGGCCGCGGGCGCGGTGAACAGTCCGCTGATCCCCGGCCACGAGTTCTATGGTGAAGTCGTGGCCACCGGCACCGGGGTGCGGGATGTGCAGATCGGGGACCGGGTCTCGGGTGAGGGACACATAGTCTGCGGCACCTGCCGCAACTGCAGGGCCGGCCGGCGGCAGATGTGCATCCGCACTATCAGTGTGGGCGTGCAGCGCGACGGCGCCTTCGCCGAATACGTGGTGATACCGGAAACCAACGTCTGGGTGCATACCGATCCGGCCGTCACGCCGGAAATGGGCGCCATCTTCGATCCGTTCGGCAACGCCGTCCACACCGCCCTGAGCTTCCCGCTGGTCGGCGAAGACGTCCTGATCACCGGTGCCGGGCCCATCGGACTGATGGCGATTGCCGTGGTCCGCCACGCCGGCGCGCGCAAGATCGCCGTCACCGATGTGTCCGCCTCAAGGCTGGAGCTGGCCAAACAGATGGGCGCGGACATGTGCGTGGACGTCAGCCAGACCAAGGTGGCCGAGGCGCAGCGGCAGCTGGAGCTGGCCGAAGGCTTCGACATCGGCCTGGAAATGTCCGGCCGTGCCTCTGCGCTGCAGGCGATGATCGACAATATGACGCACGGCGGGCGGATTGCGCTGCTGGGGCTGCCGGCCGAAGACATCAGCATCGACTGGGCCAAGGTGGTCACGCATATGCTCACGCTCAAGGGCATCTATGGCCGCGAGATGTTCGAAACCTGGTACGCGATGAGCGCCATGCTCTCGTCCAGCCCCGCGCTGCACGCGGCGATATCCTCGGTGATCACGGACGTGCTCCCGGCCGCCGAGTGGGAGCACGGGTTCGAGATCGCCCGGCACGGCGAAGGCGGCAAAGTGGTCCTCGACTGGACCCGGATCTAGGGGAGGCAAGCATGTACGGAACGCTCAAGGACCAGCTGACCGCCGAGCTGGCGGAGATTCGCAACGCCGGACTGTTCAAGGCGGAGCGCCGCATCACCACGCCGCAGTCCAGCCACATTGCGGCCAGCGCGCCGGACGGGTCCGCACGCGAGGTGCTGAACTTCTGCGCGAACAACTACCTGGGGCTGGCGGACCACCCGGAGATCATCGCCGCCGCGAAAGCCGCGATGGACGAACGCGGGTTCGGCATGGCCAGCGTTCGGTTCATCTGCGGCACGCAGGATCTGCACCTGCAGCTGGAACAGCAGGTCTCCCGCTTCCTCGGAACCGAGGACACCATTCTGTTTTCGTCCTGTTTCGACGCCAACGGCGGGGTCTTCGAGTCCCTGTTTGGCCCCGATGATGCCATCATCTCTGACTCGCTGAACCACGCCTCGATCATCGACGGCATCCGGCTGTCCAAGGCGGTCCGCTTCCGCTATGCGAACCGGGACATGGCCGAGCTCGAGTCCAGGCTGCAGGAAGCCGCGCAATTGAACGACGGCGCCGGCGCCCGGCGGACGGTCGTCGTCACCGACGGCGTCTTCTCCATGGACGGCTACCTGGCCCCGCTGGAGCAAATCTGCGAACTGGCCGGGACATACGGAGCACTGGTGATGGTGGACGACTCGCACGCCGTCGGCTTCATGGGAGCCAGCGGTGCGGGCACGCCGGAGCATGCAGGCGTCTCGGACAAGGTGGACATCTATACCGGCACCTTCGGGAAGGCCTTGGGCGGCGCCTCCGGCGGCTACGTCTCCGGCCGCCGCGAAATCGTGGCGATGCTGCGGCAAAAGGCCCGGCCGTACCTGTTCTCCAACTCGGTGGCCCCGGCCATCGTCGCCGCCACGCTGAAGGCGCTGGAGCTGGTGGGCGGTTCGGCCGAACTGCGGTCCCGGCTGCAGGACAACACCGCGCTGTTCCGGCGCCGGATGGCCGAGGAAGGCTTCGACCTGCTGGAAGGCGTTCACCCGATTGTCCCGGTGATGTTCCACGACGCCGTCCTCGCCGGCCGGACGGCCGAGGCCATGCTGGAGCACGGCGTGTACGTCACCGCCTTCAGCTACCCGGTGGTGCCCAAGGATGCGGCGCGGATCCGCGTGCAGCTGTCGGCGGCCCACACGGCGGAGGACATCGAAGCCTGCGTCGCCGCGTTTGTCGCCTCCCGGCAGGCGGTCCAGCCGGCATGACAGCGATCAGCTGCGACGTCCTGATCATCGGCGGCGGCATCGCCGGGCTCTCGCTGGCCGCCGAACTCGCCGGCCGGGTGCGCGTGGTGCTGGCGGAGGCCGAGCCCACCCTGGGCTACCACACCTCCAGCCGGTCGGCACGCCAGTTGGTGCCCAGCTACGGCCCGCCGGCCATCCAGCAGCTCACTGCCCGGACCCTGGACCTGCTGCACCGCCGGGAAAGCGAGGCCGGCCTGCAGATCCTCAGCCACCGGTCGTTCCTGCTGATCGGATCCGAAGCTGCCGTGAAGGAGCACGCCAGCGGCCAGATGGAGTTCATCGACCCGGCCAGTGCACATGGGCTGAGCCCGGAACTGAGGCCCGATGCGTTTGAAGCCGCCGGGCTGGACCGGACATCGTTCGGCTGCCGCACCGATGTCCTGCTCGAGCACCACCGGGGCACGTCGCGCGCTGCAGGGGCACGGTTCCTGATGGAATCGCGTGTCCACTCGGCCCGGCGGCATGGCAGCGGCTGGCAACTGGTCGCGGGCCGGGAGATCATCGAGGCCGGAATAGTGGTGGATGCAGCCGGCGCGTGGGCGGACCAGGTTGCGGCCCTGTTCGGGGCCAAGCCGCAGGGGTTGGTGCCGTACCGGCGGACCGCGGCGGTGGTGGACGTGGCCCGGCCGCTCTCCCCGCGGCAGCCCATGGTGGCCGCGGCGGACGACAGCTTCTACTACCGGCCGGAGAACGGCCAGGTGCTGATTTCCCCGTCCGAAACCGAGCCGAGCGAACCCGAGGACGCCCGTCCGCGGGAGGCGGACGTGCAGCGGGCCATCGCCCACATCGGCAGGAGCACCACCCTGGCCATCACTGGCGTGGCCAGGGCCTGGACCGGGCTGCGGACGGAACCTGCCGACGGGCATCCGGTGGTGGGCTTCGATCCCGAGGCCGAAGGCTTCTTCTGGCTGGCCGGGCAGGGCGGTTATGGATTCCAGACCTCGGCCGGGATCGCCGAACTCGCGGCGGGACTGATTCTGGGAGAGCACGACGGCGCCGGCGACGTTCCCGCTGCCCTCAGCCCCCGCCGTCGTACTTTCCCGCTGTAGAGCGGGACCGCTGCGGGACGTGCCGGGGCGGCGCTAGACGGGCTGTCCGGCGGCCTCGGCTTCGAAGGCGTTGTAGAAGCGCAGCCCCAGTTCCCGGGCGCCGGCGGCGTTGTAGTGGATGTGTCCCATGTCCTGGCTGGCGCCGGAGGGGCCTTCGACGAACGCCGTCCGCGGCCGGAGCGACGGGATGGCGCGGTGTGCGGCATCGATGCCGCGGCGTCCCGGATCGCCGGGTAGCCACTCCGGCACCATGCCGCCGATCAGGAACGGCGCCGGCCCCAGGGCATTGCGGACCAGGTCGATGATCTGCAGCAGCTTGGCCTGGTACCACGCCTGGGAGGAGCCCAACACGGCTTCCGCCTCGCCCTGGTGCCAGAGGACCGCGGCGAGGCGGTTGTGCGGATTCAGCGCCAGCGCGCTGCGGCCGGCATCCAGCGCGCGATGGAACAGATTGGTCCGCGCACGCGTGTTGTCCGGATCCCAGGAGTAGTCGGCGTTGCCGGTGATCGAGGTGCCGCCCATGGCTGCGGGCACCAGCAGCACCTTGCGGCCGGCCGGTTGGGCCAGCCAGAGCTGACGGGCGAATTCAAACCCCGGGCCGACGGCGGGCCGGCCCTCCACCCGCACGCTGGCGACGTGGCAGAGCGGCTCGCTGGCGGTGATCACCTGGCCGGTGAGGGGGCCGGATGCGGCCAGCTGGTCGATGCCGTCCAGCTCCACATCGATGGCGGGATCAAAGGGCAGGCCGCAGCCCTGCATGTTGGACTGGCCCAGCAACAGGACGACGTCGTAGCCGGCCTGCCGGGGGTCCACGCGCCCGTTGGGAGCGGTTCGCGCCGCGGCGGAGGCCGTCGGGGCCAGGAGCTGGACCAGTGCTCGGTGGGTGGCCGACGTCGGATCGGCGACCAGCCGCGCGAGCTGCTCGTCGCCGGGCGCGGCATCTGGTCGCACCGCCGCTGCGGCACCTGCCGTGCCGAGGACCCCGGCGCCGATCCCGGCCGCGAGGACGGGGACGGTCCGCTGCAGCAGCTTTCGGCGGCTCGGCCGGGCCTCGGGTGTGTCGGCGCCCATGCGGCAGGTCCTTCTCCGGCGCCGGCCCCCGATGTTTCCGGCGTTGGTTCCGGCCCGGCGATCCGGAACCAACGGTGTTTCCGGGCACCAGTGTAGTGCCGTTCGGGTCAGTTCAGTGCGCTGCCCGCCGCCTGCTCGACCGCGTCCAGCAGTACGCCGCTGTCCACAAGCACGCGGACGGCCTCGATCTCCGGGGAGAGATAGCGGTCGGTGCCCGGCCCTTCCACCACCGTGCGGATTTCCCGGCGCACGGCGGTGACGGCGGGGGCGCTTCGGGAGCTGTCCACGCCCCCGTCGCGCATGTCCAGGGCGCGGGCGCTGGTGAGCAATTCGATGGCCAGCACCCGGGTCAGGCCGTCCAGGGCGCGGCGCAGCTTCAGTCCGGCGGACCAGCCCATCGAGACGTGGTCTTCCTGCATGGCCGAGGACGGGATCGAGTCCACCGACGCCGGATTCGCCAGCCGCTTGAGCTCGCTGACAATGCCGGCCTGGGTGTACTGGGCGATCATGTGCCCGGAGTCCACGCCCGGGTCGTCGGCCAGGAAGGCATTAAGCCCGTGGCTGCGGGCCGAGTCAAGGAACCGGTCGGTGCGCCGTTCGCTCATCGAGGCAAGGTCAGCCACCGCAATAGCCAGGAAATCCAACGCATAGCCAACGGGAGCGCCATGGAAGTTGCCGTTGGACTCCACCCTGCCGTCCACGGTGACCACCGGATTATCGACGGCGGAGGACAACTCGTAACCGGCCACCGATTCCACGTGGGCCAGGGTGGCGCGGGCCGCGCCGTGCACCTGCGGGGCGCAGCGCAGCGAGTACGCATCCTGGACCCGGGTGAACCGGTGCTGGCCGTGCTTCTGCTCCTCGATCAGGGCGGAGCCGGCGAGGACGGTGCGCATGTTGGCGGCGGCGGCAATCTGGCCGGGATGCGGCCGCAGCGCGTGCAGGTCCTCGGCCAGCACCGAATCCGTGCCCAGCAAGCCTTCAATGCTCATGGCGGCGGCGAGGTCGGCCGTCTTGAGCAGCCGGTGCAGGTCCGCCGAGGCCATGATCAGCATGCCCAGCATGCCGTCGGTGCCGTTGATCAGCGCCAGGCCTTCCTTCTCCCGCAGTTCCACCGGTTCCAGCCCCGCGGCGGCCAGCGCCTGGGCCGCGGGCACCAGCTCGCCCTCGTTGTTGCGGACCTGGCCTTCTCCCATCAGGGCGAGCGCGCAATGTGCCAGCGGTGCCAGATCGCCGGAGCAGCCCAGGGAGCCGTATTCACCGACGACGGGAGTGATCCCGGCATTGAGGATCCCGGCATACGCCTGGGCAACCATGGGCCGGACGCCGGTGCGGCCGGTGGCCATGGTGGACAGCCGGTTGAGCATCAGCCCGCGGATCACTTCCCGGTCCACTTCCGCACCGGAGGACGCCGCGTGGCTGCGGATCAGGCTGCGCTGCAGCTGCGTGCGCAGCTCCACCGGGATCTGTTTGGTGGCCAGGGCCCCGAAGCCGGTGCTGACGCCGTAGTGCGGCACGTCGTCGTCCACCAGCGCCTCGATCACCTTTCGCGACGCGGCCATCGCGGCGAGCGACTCCTCGCTGAGTTCCACGGCGGCGCCGTGACGGGCGACGGCGACGACGTCGGCGGGGGAGAGCGGTCCGACGGAGACGGAGACGGAAACGGTCTGGAGCTGGGACTGGGACATGGTGCCTTTCAAGCGGTAATGGTCTGGATGGGTGCGGGCGCGGGGGCTAGTCGGCGATCAGTGCATCGTAATCGGGGTCGTTCTTCAGGACGCCGTACTTGACGGCGGCCGACCCCAGCTTCTGCAGGCCCTCCCGGTTGATCTCCGGGTACCAGCGGGACATCACTACCGTCTCGGCGAGTTCGGGCGTGATCTTGGCATAGTCCTGGATGACCGAGCGCACCTCGTCGTCGTTCTCCGCAGCGAACTGGAAGGACTTCTCCAGCGCCCGGCGGAACCGCTCCACGAGTTCGGGGTTCTCCTGCATGGTCTGCTCGGAGGTGAAGTAGAAGGCCGAATCGAAGTCCTCGGTGAGGTCGGTCATCGGGCTGGCCACAATCTCGCCGCCGGCTTCAAGGATCTGGGTGCGGAACGGCTCGGTGGTCCAGGCCGCATCGACGTCACCGCGCTCCAGCGCCGCCGGCATGTTCGGGTAGGGCATCTCCACGAAGTCGACGTCGTCCGGGTTGCCGCCGGCCTGCTCAACGGCATTGCGGATGGTGACATCCGCAAAGTTGTTCAGCGCATTGACGGCAACTGTCTTGCCCACCAGATCGGCCGCATTCTCGATTCCGGCTTCCGGCAGGGCGGCGACCTCGGTCACGTCTTTGCCCGGGACGTTGGTGGAACTGGAGCCATTGGAGACCACGGTGATCGGCAGCCCTTTGTCCCGCGCGATCAGCAGCGAAACGACGTTGGAGTAGCCGAACTCGTATTCGCCGGTCATGACCGCCGGGACGATCGCGGCACCGCCCTGGGCCAGCTGGACAGAGAGCTGGATGCCTTCGTCCTCGAAGTAGCCCTCCTGAATGCCCAGATACACCGGGGCCACGTCCGTGATCGGGATCAGCCCCAGATTCACCTGGTCCAGCGAACCGTCCGCCGACGGGGCCGCGGGTTGCGTCCCGCCGCCGGTCGAGGAGGGGCTGCCGGAGCCGCAGCCCGTCAGCAGCAGGGCACCGGCCAGCACCGCCGCCGACGCGGTGGCCAGAAGGGGGCGGCGGGCGGTGGGGGCCGCGGACAACAGTTGGCGCATGGGGGTCTCCTTTATCTGCCGATCCATGGCATGTTCGTTTCGAAGAGTAAAACGAATCGGCTGTTACCCGAAACTACCTAGCCGATGTGTCGTGGGTCAATACTTTAGGGAAAATTCTTGCCGCTGGATGAAATTGATGTTTTACTGGCTGCAATAAGCCGATCTCGACGGAGGAGCAGCATGGTGCCAAAAACGGGTGCGGATCCCACCACCAGGGCGGCCGACCGTGCGCTGGCGCTGTTGCGCATCGTCTGCGAGAACGACGGCGTCAAGCTCGCCGACGCGGCCAAGGCCGTCGGGTTGTCCGCCTCAACGGCGCTGCGCCTGCTGCGCACGCTGGAAGCCAACGGATTCGCCGCGAAACGCGGAAACGCCTTGTACCGTCCGGGCTTTCGGATGGTGCAGCTGGGCGTGCAGGCGCTCAGCCATGAGTCGCTGGTCGACGCCGGCCGGGATGTCCTGCGAACCCTGGTGGACCGGACCGGCGAATCCGCGTACCTGAGCGTGACCGCCGGCAACGAGCACGGGCTGTACGTGGCCATCGAAGAAGGCACCCACACGGTGCGGCACGTGAACTGGGTGGGCCGGACCTTCCCGATCGCTGGCAGCGCGGCCGGGGCGGCACTGAGCGGACAGGTGGGCCGCGGCACGTTCACCGTCATGGCGGACAGCGTGGAGGCCGACGTGACCGCCGTCGCGGCGCCCGTCTTCGCCGGAGAGAAGGTCGTCGCGGCGCTGAGCATTGTCGCTCCGAGTTACCGCACCACAACTGAAGCAGCAGAAAAATTTGGACTGCTGTTGGCCGAACAGGCCGGCGCACTTTTCGCCGAGCCGGAAACTACGTCCTAGCCAGAAACTCCCAGCCAGAAACCCCCTGCCAGAAACCTCGAGCCAGATTCGTCCCAGCCAGAAAGGGCACAACAATGACGTTCACCCAGCACGATCCCTCCCGCACCATCCGAGCTTCCCGCGGCACCACGCTGACCGCCAAGAGCTGGCAGACCGAGGCGCCGCTTCGGATGCTCATGAACAACCTTGACCCCGAAGTGGCCGAGCGCCCCGAGGACCTGGTGGTCTACGGCGGAACAGGCCGCGCCGCGCGGTCCTGGGAGGCCTATGACGCGATCGTGAAGACGCTGGCGGATCTGGAAGACGATGAGACGCTGCTGGTCCAGTCGGGTAAACCGGTCGGCGTGCTCCGGACCAACCCGTGGGCGCCGCGGGTGCTGCTGGCCAATTCGAACCTGGTGGGGGACTGGGCCAACTGGCCGGAGTTCCGCCGGCTGGAAGCCGAGGGCCTGATGATGTACGGACAGATGACCGCCGGTTCCTGGATCTACATCGGCACCCAGGGCATCCTGCAGGGCACCTTCGAGACCTTCGCCGCCGTCGGGGCCAAGCTGCACGAGGCCGGCAAGACCGGATCCCCCACGCTGGCTGGAACGCTGACGCTGACCGGCGGCTGCGGCGGCATGGGCGGGGCCCAGCCGCTGGCGGTCACGCTCAACGATGGCGCCTGCCTGATCGTCGACGTGGACGAGGCGAGGCTGCGCCGCCGCGTGGGCAAGCGCTACTTGGACGAGGTGGAGACGGATCTGGACACCGCCATCGCCAAGGTCATGAAGGCCAAGGAAGAAGGCCGCGGCTGGTCGGTGGGCTACGTGGGCAATGCCGCCGAGGTGTTCCCGGAGATCCTGCGCAGGCATAAGGCCGGCGAGCTCACCGTGGATGTGGTCACCGACCAGACCTCCGCCCACGATCCGCTGTCCTACCTGCCCGAGGGAATCTCGGTGGCGGACTGGCAGCGCGAGGCACAGGCGGATCCCGAGGGGTTCACCAAGAAGGCGCAGGCCTCGATGGCCCGGCACGTGCAGGCGATGGTGGAGTTCCAGGATGCCGGCGCCGAAGTCTTCGACTACGGCAACTCGATCCGCGACGAGGCACGCAAGGGCGGCTACGACCGGGCCTTCGAGTTCCCCGGTTTCGTGCCGGCTTACATCCGGCCGCTGTTCTGCGAGGGCCTCGGGCCGTTCCGCTGGGTGGCGCTGTCCGGCGACCCGAAGGACATCGAAGTCACCGACGCCGCGCTGAAGGAACTCTTCCCGGAGAACGAACACCTGCACCGCTGGCTGGACGCCGCCGCCGAACGGGTGGAGTTCGAAGGGCTGCCGGCGCGCATCTGTTGGCTGGGCTACGGCGAGCGGCACCAGGCCGGCCTGCTGTTCAACCGGCTGGTGGCAGAAGGCAAGGTCTCGGCGCCGATCGTGATCGGCCGCGACCACCTTGACTCTGGTTCCGTCGCCTCGCCCTACCGCGAGACCGAGGCGATGGCCGACGGCTCCGACGCCATCGCCGACTGGCCGCTGCTGAACGCGCTGACGGCCGCGAGCTCCGGGGCCACCTGGGTTTCCATCCACCACGGCGGCGGCGTCGGCATCGGGCGTTCCATCCACGCCGGCCAGGTCTCGGTGGCGGACGGCACGGAACTGGCGGCGCAGAAGCTGGAGCGGTTGCTGACCAACGACCCGGGCATGGGTGTGATCCGGCATGTGGATGCGGGCTACGACCGGGCGGTCGAAGTGGCGGCCGAGCGCGGCGTCCGGATCCCGATGGCGGACTAGACTGCTGGCCGTTGACCGGCTTTCGCCGGCGCTTCGACACCTCGCTCGTTCCTCGCTCGGCGAGGCGCGCCTACACGAAAGCCGGTCTTCGGCCGATATCCACGAGGGCTCCGGTGGGGCGACCCGCGTGCTCTATACGAATGCCGGCCTTGGGCCACTACAGCTAACGAAGGAAAGTTGGATCATGGAAACGGTCACCTCGCTCCTGGACTCTATTGCCGATGTCGGGCGGGATGGGCAGCGCGGGGGGTATTCGCGCCCGGTGTTCTCCACCGCTGAGCTGGGTTTGCGCGGCTGGTTCATCGAACAGGCCGGGCGCCGCGGCCTGGATGTGGAGACGGACCGCAACGGCATCATCTGGGCGTGGTGGGGCGAGCCACAGCGCGGCGCGCTGGTCACCGGCAGCCATCTGGACTCGGTACCCGGGGGCGGTGCCTTCGACGGTCCGCTGGGTGTCGCATCGGCGCTCGCCGCCGTCGACGTGCTCAAGGAGCGCGGCGTGCAGCCGAACAGGCCGCTGGCCGTCACGGTCTTTCCGGAAGAGGAAGGTTCGCGGTTCGGGGTGGCGTGCCTCGGCTCCCGGCTGCTGGCCGGGGCCATCGACCCGGACAAAGCCCGGAACCTGCGCGATGAGCACGGTACGACCTTCGCCGATGCCGCCCGCGCCAACGGTCTGGATCCGGCGCACCTCGGGCGCGATGACGAGGCGCTGGCACGGATCGGCGACTTCGTCGAGCTGCATGTGGAGCAGGGCCGCGGCCTGGGCGAGGACGGCCCGGCCATCGCCGTCGGCAGTTCCATCTTGGGCCACGGGCGGTGGCGGATCAGCGTCGCCGGCCAGGGTAACCACGCCGGCACCACGCTGATGGCCGACCGTGCGGACCCGATGGTCGCCGCCGCGCAGATCATCCTGGCCGTGCAACAGATCGCAACCAAACAGTCCGACGCCCGGGCCACGGTTGGACGGATTCAGCCGGTTCCCGGCGGCACGAATGTGATCGCCTCGCGGGTGGATTTGTGGCTGGACGCCCGGCACCCGGACGACGCCGTCACCGCGCAGCTGGTCGAGACCATCCACGGCAAGGCGCAGAAGATTGCGGCCTTCGAAGGCTGCTCGGTGTCCCTGACGGAAGAGTCCTACAGCGGCACGGTGCACTTCGACTCGGCCTTGCAGCGCCAGCTGGAGAATGCCCTGCCCGGTGCCCCGGTGATGGCTACCGGTGCGGGGCACGACGCCGGCGTGTTGGCCGCGCGGGTGCCCTCGGGCATGCTGTTCGTGAAGAACCCCTCCGGCATCTCGCACTCGCCGGAGGAATACGTGGAACCGTGGGACGCCGACGCCGGCGCTGCCGCCCTCGCCGATGTGCTGGAGGCCCTGCTGTGAGCCGCATCTGGTGCGAACGCGCCTGGCTGGGGCCGGAGGGCGTGGCGGAGAACATCCTGCTGGAAACCGACGACGGCGGTGCCATCACCCACGTGGGCACGGCACCGCGGCCGGATCCTGCCGACGGCGTGTTGGTGCTGGACGGCGTGGTCTTCCCGGCCGCGGCCAACGCGCATTCGCATGCCTTCCACCGTGCCCTGCGCGGCCGCACGCACGCGGGCAGGGGCGACTTCTGGACCTGGCGCGAGCAGATGTACCAGGCGGCCGGCGCGCTGACACCCGGCAAGTACGAGCGCCTGGCCACCGCCGTGTTCGCCGAGATGGTGGCCGCCGGTTTCAGCAGCGTGGCCGAATTCCACTACGTCCACCACCGCCCGGACGGCGCAGCGTACGGCGGTGGCCTGGGCGCTGACGGGCACGGTCCAGACGGCGCCGGGAACGGCCGCCAGGGCGACGCCGATGACCACGCCGGCGAGCATGCGATGGAACTGGCGCTGTGCCGGGCCGCCGCCGCCGCCGGTATCCGCCTGACCCTGCTGGACACCTGCTATCTGGCCGGCGGCATCGGCAAGCCGCTGGCGCCTGAACAACAGCGGTTTGGCGACGGCGACGTGCACGCCTGGCTGGACAGGCTGGACTCGCTCCGGAAGACCGTTGCAGCCAGGTTCGACCCGGCCCAGATCACCGTGGGGGCGGCGCTGCACTCGGTGCGCGGCGTGCCCGAATCCGCGCTGCCGGTCATTGCCGACCGGCTGTCGCCTGAGCTGCCGCTGCACATCCACTTGTCCGAGCAGCCGGCCGAGAACGAGGCCTGCGTGGCGGAGTACGGCGTCACGCCGGCCGGACTGCTCGCGCGGCACGGCCTGCTGTCGCCACGCCTGAGCGCCGTCCACGCCACCCACCTGACCGTCGAGGACATCGAACTGCTGGGCGGCGCCGGCGCCACCGTGGTGATGTGCCCGACCACCGAGGCCGACCTCGCCGATGGCATCGGCCCGGCCCGGGCTCTGGCCGATGCCGGCGCCCTCATCGCACTCGGCACGGACCAGCACGCCGTGGTGGACCCGTGGCTGGAGATGCGGGCGCTGGAGCACGGCGAACGCCTGGCCAGCGGGCAGCGCGGCCGGTTCTCACCGGACGAACTCCTGCACGCCGCGACGGCTGGAGCCGTGGCCGCGATGGCGACCCCCACCGCGGGCATCGCCGTCGGCATGGCAGCCGATCTGGCCGCGGTCAACCCAGCCTCCATGCGCACGGTGGGCTCGGCCCCCGGCCAGTTGCCGCTGACGGCCACGTCAGCGGATGTCACGGCCGTCGTCGTCGGCGGGGAACTGCTGGCGGTCAACGGCATCCATTCGCGGCTGGGCCAGCCCGCCGACCTGCTGTCCGCGGCACTGAAGGAGATCGCATGAGCACCGTCATCACCAATATCGGCGAACTGCACACGCAGGACCCGGCCCAAGGCGCTGATGCAGTGCTCCACGATGCCGCGGTGGTCATCGAGGGGGAGCGCATTGCCTGGCTCGGTTCCTCGACGCAGGCACCCGACGCCGACGAACACTTCGATGCCGGCGGACGAGCCGTGTTGCCGGGATGGGTGGACTCACACACCCACTTGGTCTTCGCCGGCGACCGTACCGCCGAGTTCGAAGCCCGGATGGCCGGGCAGTCCTATCAGGCCGGCGGGATCGCGGTCACCACCGGCGCCACCCGCGAAGCCAGCGACTACGACCTGACCCGGCTGCTGCTGGCCCGCGTCGCGGAGGCATCGGCCGGCGGCACCACCTACCTTGAGACGAAGACCGGCTACGGCCTGGACGTGGAGCAGGAGGCCCGCAGCGCCCGGATCGCCTCCACCGTGGTCGACGAGGTGACGTACCTCGGCGCGCACCTGGTCCCGGGCGGCATGGACGCCGACGAGTACACCGATCTGGTGTGCGGCGACATGCTGTCTGCGGTCAGGCCCTACGTGCAGTGGGCGGACGTGTTTTGCGAACGCGGCGCCTTCAACGAGGAGCAGTCACGCCGGGTCCTCGCTGCCTGCCGCGACGCCGGCCTCGGACTGCGCGTGCACGGCAACCAGCTGGGCGAGGGCCCCGGCGTGCGGCTGGCGGTGGAATTTGGCGCGGCCAGCGTGGACCACGTGAACTACCTCTCCGACGACGACGTCGCAGCGCTCGCCGGAACCTGGGCGGGCTGGGACCGGGCCAGCGGCACGGGGGGGCGCGGCACCGTGGCCACCTGCCTGCCGGCCTGCGATCTGTCCACTCGACAGCCGCTGGCGCCGGGACGGCAGCTGCTGGATGCCGGCGCGGAAATTGCCCTGGCATCCAACTGCAACCCCGGCACTTCCTTCACCAGTTCCATGAACTTTTGCGTGACGACGGCGGTGCTGCAGATGGGATTGAGCGTCCAGGAAGCGGTCCGCGCGGCGACCTACGGCGGTGCCCTGGCCTTGGGCCGGCACGTGGGCCGGGACGCGGACGGGGAGCGGGCGGTGGGTTCTATCGCCGTCGGGCACCGCGCCGACCTGCACTTGCTCAACGCGCCCTCGGCCACCCACCTGGCCTACCGCCCCGGCATGCCGCTGACGGCCGCCGTCTGGCGGGCGGGCGTGAGCTCGGCTGGGAGGGGCTGAGCCGCTGCCCTGGAGCGGGAGCGGTTTTCAGCCGATGTGTTCGTAGCGGTTGGGGTCCTTGACGTCGTGGCAATGCGCCAGCACTTCGACGGCTCGGTCAGGGTCCTGGTCCTTAAGTGCCTGCAGAATGCTGCGGTGATCGTGGATGACCTTGGCCTGGTGTTCCGGTCCCTGCCGGTAGGTCAAGGTAATCCTGTGCTGGATGGGGTGGTTCCAGATGGAGGCAATGACGCCGCGCAGGTAGTCGTTGGCAGCGGGCTCCACAAGGGCCAGATGGAACGCGCGGCCCAGCCGGAAGAGTTCGTCGCTGTCCTGCGGGTCAACGATCTCCGTCTCGTCGATGAGGCCATTGAGCCGCACCAGTTGCTGCGGTGTGTAGGAGCCGATGGCGTTCCGGACCGCTAGGGATTCCAGGGCGTAGCGCACCTCGAAGACGTTCTCGATCTCACGCTCGTCGAGCTGGTTGACGATGTAGCCCTTGCCCGGAACAAGGGTGGTCAGTCCTTCCAGCGTCAGCTGGGTGAGCGCATCGCGGACGGGTGTGCGGGACACGCCGTACTGCGAAGCGACCCCCTCCTGCGCCAAAGCCGAGCCTGGCTTGATGGCCCCGCTGATGATGTCGGCGCTCAGCTGCTCGTGGACGCGGACAGACAGCGGTCTCACATCGTTCGGAATCGCAGCCATGGTCGGCCTCCTTCTGTTCTGTGCACTCTAGCGTTCCGCCGGCAGCAGGACGCGCTTCCAGGTGGAAATTGGGTGAAACGGTAACGTACTGAACCTTTTGCGAAAAGTGCTTGACGTCACATTGATGCTCTGAATACAGTGTATACACACGTGATGGAGGAGAACCGAAAATGTATGTGCTGAACACTTGGTATGTGGCGGCGTGGTCAACGGAGGTCACCCGCAAGCCGGTGCGCCGGGTCATCTGCGAGCAGCCGATCGTCCTGTTCCGGACCCAGGACAACGAAGCCATTGCCTTGGCGGACCGCTGTGCGCACCGCGCCTTCCCGCTCTCCGAGGGCAGGACCGTCGGTGATTCGGTGGAGTGCGGTTACCACGGTTTCACTTACGGCCCCGACGGTATGTGCACCAAGGTGCCGGCCCAGACGTCGATCCCGGAACGCGCAAAGGTGCGCAAATACCCGGTGGTGGAGCAGGACGGCTGGATCTGGGTCTGGACCGGCGATCCGGAGCTGGCCGATCCGGCCGACGTTCCGGATACCCACTGGATGGTGGACCCGGAGTGGGCCACGGTCACCCATTCGTACCACTTCAAGTGCCGGGCCGACCTGATCCATGACAACCTGTTGGACCTGACCCACGAGTCCTTCCTGCACCAGACCACCGTGGGCGATGACTACATCTACGAACACGGGATTACCGTCGAGGTTGACGGCAACGTGGTCAGCGTGGACCGCCTCATGCCTTCGGTTGAAGCACCGCCGCTGTACGCCGAAACGATGGACGCCCGCGGGCTGTTCGACCGCTTCCACTGCACCGAGTTCTTCGTGCCGAACCTGCATGTGCTCCACTCGGGCATCACCGGCGAGGGCAAGCCCCGCGAAGAGGGCTTCCTGATCAAGGTGCTGAACGGCATCACGCCGATCGACGCGCACAACTCCTGGTACTACTACGCCTTCAGCCGCAACTTCGCCGTGGACAACGAGCAGGCGACCGAAGACCTTCGCGTCGGCCTGGCCACCGTTCTGGACGAGGACGCCTCCGCGCTGGAGGCACAGGAGATTGGCATGCAGACTCGTCCCGATGGCGAATTCGACGTGCTGATCGCCCAGGACGGCGGCGTGGCCAGGGCCCGGCGCATCCTGAGCGCGCTGCTGAAGCAGGAACAGCAGGCGAAGGCTGCGGCCCAGCCGGCTGCCCGCCGGGAGCCGGTTGCTCCCAGGACGGCATAGGTTCCGCCATGTGGATGCTGATCAGAGCCAACCCGCTCGGCGGCGAAATTTCCGCCGAAACGGGCGCCAAGATCTTGGCGGCGTGCCCGGACTCGGCCGAGCGCGGCGATCCGTGGCGGTGGACGGTGCAGCTGGATGAAACCGGCCCCGAGCCCACCGTGGAGCTGGAGGCCGATGCAAGTTACATCGCCTCCGAAAGCCTCCGCTACACCGGCAGCTATACGGGCACGCTGCAGCGCGGGCCCGGCGAGCAGCTGATTGTGACCGGACTCGGCGGCGAAGCGTTGGTCGCGGCGGAGGACGGACCGTGGGAACGCTGGTTGCGGGCCGGGGATGTCTTCATCGTCGAGGGCGAGGACGCCGAGACCATCCGGCTTTCGCTCGCCGCCGGAGAATCCGCTGTCCAGGTCATCACCCTCGCCCCGCGGAAAGCCAAGGTCCTGAGGTGGGTCCCCTGACCGCGGCAGGGCCCAACCGGCAGCTGTGCATTGCCGGTCGGGCGCATTCGTAACCAGTCGCCGGACGCACCTCCCTGCTGCACATCGAAACTGAAATTTTCTAGCACCGAGGCACTGGTCGTCTCCTGATCAGTGCGGATATCCACAACCGGACAATGCCGTCCGGACCATGAAAGGAAAGTCCATGCGTCATTCTCGTCAACGTGCCACCCGTTCCCATCTCCTGGCCGGATCCGTCCTGCTGGCTGTTTCCCTAACCGCCTGCACCAACGCCTCCGGCGCGGCTACGGGCCCCGCGGACACTGCTGCTCCGGTCGCGTCGGGCGCCGGGGTGGAAGCCGTGCAGATCAACGAAGCCGCCCGGGACCTGCTGCCGGAGGACGTCCTGGCCGCCGGTACGCTGAAAGTCGCTTCTGACCCGACTTATGCCCCGTTCGAGTATTACGACACCGACAACAAGACCATGATCGGCTTCGACGTGGACTTCTCCGACGCAGTCGGCGCGGCCTTGGGACTGAAGGTGGAGCACGTACCGGCAACGTTCGACACGATCCTGGCCGGCCTGGCCTCCGGCAAGTACGACATGGCGATGTCGGCCTTCTCCGTCACGCCCGAACGCGAGAAGATCGTCGACTTCGTCGAGTACCTCCACACCGGCACGGGCATCGCCGTCGCTCCCGGAAATCCGCTGGGCATCTCCATGGACCCCATGAGCATGTGCGGAAAGAAGATTGCCGGCCAGAAGGGATCGATCCAGTCGATGGAGTACCTGCCGGAGTTCTCCAAGGAATGTACTGCGGCAGGCAAAGAAGAAATCAAGATCCAGAACTTTCCCGGGCAGACCGACGCCAACCTGGCGCTGGCTTCCGGCCGTGTCGACGGAGTGATCGCGGACAGCGTTCCGCTGGCCTACCAAGGCAAGGAAGCCAACGGCCAGTTCGAACTGGCCGAGGGCGAGGACTACGATGCCGTACCGTTCGGGATTGCCCTGGCCAAGGACACCGGGATGAAGGAAGCCGTCGCGGCAGCAGTGAAGAGTGTCATCGCCGGTGGCCACTATGAGGAGCTCGGCGACAAGTGGGACTTCCCGGAGTCCGTGCTGATCAGCTCTGAAGCCCTCGAGGCGAAGTAGCGGAGAGGAAGCAGCCGCATGACTGCCGTGACTACCCGAAGCGAGCAAACAGCCCCTACCGGCGATGGCTACACCGTCGTCAAGGCCAAGCATCCCGGCCGGTGGCTGGCCGCAGCGGTGATCGTTGTGATCGCCGGACTGCTAGCGCGGTCCGTGATGACAAACCCCAACTTCGGCTGGGACGTCGTCGGGCTCTACCTGCGCGACGTGTCCATTGGCCGAGGCATCCTTGTCACACTTGGCCTGACCGCGATCAGTATGGCCATCGGCATCGTGCTCGGCGTCGTGTTCGCAGTCATGCGGCTCTCCGTCAATCCAGTAGTACGAGGTGCCGCCTTCGCCTATGTGAACTTCTTCCGCGGCACACCGGTGCTCGTACAGCTGCTGTTCTGGTTCAACCTAGCGGCACTGTATCCGGTCATCACGCTGGGTATTCCCGGAGTCGCACTGGACGCAAACCAACTGATCACCCCCATGACAGCAGCGATTCTCGGCCTTGGTCTTAACCAGGGCGCGTACATGTCTGAGATCGTCCGGGCGGGAATACTGTCCGTGGACCACGGGCAAACCGAGGCAGCGGAGGCCTTAGGCATTACCCGGATGCAGACCATGCGCCGGGTCGTGCTGCCGCAGGCGATGCGCGTGATCATCCCGCCCACAGGCAACGAAACCATCGGCATGCTCAAGACCACCGCGTTGGTCAGCGTGATTTCGGTGCCGGAGCTGCTGTACTCGGCGCAGATCATCTACGCGCGGACGTTCGAGACCGTGCCGCTGCTGATCGTCGCCAGCCTCTGGTACCTGCTGATCACTTCCATCCTGACCATCGGCCAGTACTACCTGGAGCGGCGCTTTGCCCGCGGCAACCAGCGGAACCTGCCGCCGACGCCACTGCAGCAGCTGAAGCGGTTTTTCGCCACCCATGACGCGCTCTCCCTGAAAGGCAGCAAGAAATGACGGTTACGCACGGCGTTGAACCGATGGTTAAGGCCGACGCCATCTGCAAAAATTTCGGCTCCAATCAGGTGCTGAAGGGCATTGACCTGCACGTGCAGCCGGGGGAGGTGGTCTGCTTGATCGGCCCTTCAGGATCCGGCAAGAGCACCTTCCTTCGCTGCATCAACCATTTGGAAACGGTCGACGGCGGACGCATGTGGGTCAACGGCAAGATCGTGGGCTACGACGTCAAAGGCAGCAAGCTTTACGAACAGAGCCACAACGACATCTGCCGCAGCCGCACCGAAGTCGGTATGGTCTTCCAGCAGTTCAACTTGTTCCCGCACATGACGGTGATGGAAAACCTGATCGAAGCACCGCGGCTTGTCCGCAAGGAGAAAAAAGCCACTGCCATGGCCCGGGCCATGTCCCTGTTGGAGAAAGTAGGACTGGCGGAAAAAGCCGAGGCCTATCCGCGCCAGCTCTCCGGCGGCCAGCAACAGCGGGTGGCCATCGCCCGCGCCCTGTGCATGGAGCCGCAGCTGATGCTCTTTGACGAGCCGACATCCGCCCTGGACCCGGAGTTGGTGGGTGAAGTCCTGAAGGTCATGAAGGACCTGGCCAACTCCGGCATGACCATGGTCGTGGTGACGCACGAGATGCACTTCGCCCGCGACGTCGCCGACCGGGTGGTCTTTATGGCGGACGGCTATGTGGTGGAGCAGGGACCGGCCCGTGAGGTCATCACCAACCCTCAGAACGAACGCACCAAGGCCTTCCTTGCCTCCGTGCTCTCCGAACCGGCCGCGGCCTGACTTAGCAAGTGGTGAATCATGACTGAAGAGTTTTTCGATGTCGAGGTCCGCTCCATCCGGCGCGAGTCCAGCAGCGTCGTCTCGTTGGAGCTGGAACACCCGCTGGGAGAGGCGCTGCCCGAGTGGGACGCCGGCTCGCATATCGACGTGCTCCTGCCCAATGGACTTCTGCGCCAGTACTCGCTCTGTTCCGAGCGCGCGGACCGCTCCGCCTGGCGGTTGGGCATCCTGCGTGAGCCTGAGGGGCGCGGCGGCTCGGCCTACGTGCACGACTTGCTGAGGCCGGGGACCAAGATCCAGGTCCGTGGCCCGCGCAATAACTTCGTTCTGGCACCTGCGGACAGCTACGTCTTCATCGCCGGCGGCATCGGTATCACCCCGATCCTGCCGATGATCCGCGAGGCTGCCGAGATCGGTGTCCCGTGGCGCCTTATCTACCTTGGACGCAGCCGCTCGTCGATGGCGTTTCTCAAGGAAATCCAGGCGCTTGGCGGGGACATCCACATTCATGCCGACGACGAAAGCGGCTTCTACCCGCTGGCCGACCTGCTGGCGGACCCGTCCGTCGGATCCCACGTCTACGCCTGTGGCCCTGGGCCGCTGCTCAACGTCATTCAGTCCTTCGCCGACGGTTGGGCGGATCCCGGACGTTTCCACTGTGAACGCTTCGCTGCCAACGGTGAAGGCCCGGTGAAGACCGAAGGTGAAGATTCGGCCTTCACAGTGGAACTGACGGACGGGACAGAGATTCCAGTTGGCCCTGATGAAACTATCCTGCAGGCCCTCGAAGCGGTCGGGATCAACCCGTTGAACTCCTGCCGGGAGGGAATCTGCGGCACCTGCGAGACGGCGGTGTTGGGTGGCGAGATCGATCACCGTGACTCGCTTCTTTCGGATGACGAACGCGACGCCGGAGACACCATGATGATTTGCGTTTCGCGGTGCAAGGGCAAGCGTCTGCTTCTGGACTTGTAGCGGGGGAAAGTCGCCAGGCGCAACGGAAGCCGATGCGAGGCCGTGGGAGAACGGAACCCTGATCCACTCCGGATGTCGCTGACCCCGCTGCACTTGGCAAGATGGTGGCTATGGACAAGCAGAAGGTCGTGACCGCGAGCCCACCGCGCACCCTGGGGTATTACCGGGCCGAGGTGCTCATCGTGCTCGGGCTCTCGCTGGGGCAATCGGCGGTCTACGCGGTAGTGAACCTGCTGGAGAAGATGACCCGCGCTCCGCTGGCCTCCCAAACGACCACACTTAACCCGGTGCTGAACGAGCGGGAAGTCTTCGATTTTGTGTACCAGATGCTCAGCATCATCTTTGCGCTGGTGCCGGTGGCCCTGGTGCTGTTTCTGCTGACCTCCGCGGGCCAATCGGCCTTCCGCTCGATCGGCTTCACCTTCTCCCGGCCGCGGGTGGACTTCGGCCTGGGCTTCCTGCTGGCGCTGGTGATCGGTGCTGGCACGCTGGGCGTGTATGCCGCCGGCAGGGCGCTGGGGATCACCACCGCGATAGTCCCCGCGGCCTTGGACGAATACTGGTGGACGGTGCCGGTGCTGGTGCTGTCAGCGCTGCGCCACGCCATCCTCGAAGAGGTGGTCATGGTGGGCTACCTCTTCAATCGGTTTGCCAAGTTCGGTTGGGGGATCTGGACCACGATTTTTGTCAGCGCCGCCCTGCGCGGGACCTATCACCTGTACCAAGGGATCGGGCCGGGCATCGGAAACTTTCTGATGGGCTTGGTGTTCGGCTACGTCTATACGAAGGTCAAGCGGGTGATGCCGCTGGTGGTCGCGCACGCACTGTTGGATATTGCCGGCTTCGTCGGCTACTCGCTGGTGGGCCCGGCTATTGGCATCGGTACCTAGGCCAGCACTTCGAACGGGCTGCCAGAAGGAAGCTCTCCCTGGACACGCAAAAGGCTCCCTTCCGGCCACTTGCGCCACCGCGGGTGGGAGCAAGAAGCCGGACGGGAGCCTGCTTAAAAGCGAGCCTTGGTGCCGTGCCACACGAGACCGGGACCTTAGAGTTCGATGATGCCGTTTGCGGTTTCGAAGCGGACCGACATGATTCCCGGTGTACCGTTCGGGGCGGTCCAAGCAACCTTGACGTCGTCGAGAAGATCATCCACCGGCGTGCCCAGCCAGTCAGCCACGCGTTCCGAGGAACCGGCAATGGTCAGGCCGATCAGCTTGACGGTTGCCGGGCGGGCGTTGGACGGGTGAAGCGCCTCGGTGCCGTCATCCCAGCGCAGCATGTAGGGAACCTGCGGGTCTGCGATCAGGCCCTTGATGCCGATCTGCTGCCAGCTCAATTCCTGCCCATCCGGGAACTTGCGGTTTCCGGGAACCGCATGACGGCCCAGCCGCTCTTCGAACGGGGTCAGATCGTCCACTTCCACGCACCAGCCCATCCAGCCGCCGCCAGCTTCGGACCGGGCACGCACGGCCTGGCCGAAGGGGGCCTTGTCGGACGCGGGGTGGTCCAGGACCTCCACCACTTCCAGGTAGTGGTGGTCGGTCAGGGGGAAGATCATATTGCGGGTGCCGAAGCGGGGGTGCACCCCGCCCTTGACTGCGTCGATGCCCAGAGCTTTGGAAATCCGCTCTGAAGTGGCAGCCAGACCGTCGGGCTCAGCAGCATAAGAAACGTGGTCGAAGCGCATAGGCATATCTTGGCACTTTGTGAAGACTCTCTCGACTTAGGGTGACCTAAGTCACTGTGCTTTCGCCATGGTTTCTCGCAGTAGCCCTTGACAACTTGACGCTGCCCAGGGCGCCGACAAGGAAGGCGGGGGGTGCGGCCCCGGCCGGTCATAAGGTGTCATATTGTTGCGGCCGGGCGGGCTCTCCGCCGAGACTGTACGCAGGTCATGAGTGCCAGCGTGAAACCCCGGTTTGCTGGCCGGCAACCCTCCAACCGCGGTGGGGTGCCCCGGGTGAAGACCAGGCAGCCGCCACCAGGCGGTGCGCAAGCGCGGGTCACACCCGGGATAGACATGCCGGCACGGCCGGATCCCGGATGACCCCTTCCCTTGAAGGAGTTGCACCATGTCCAATGCAGACTGGTCCTTTGAAACCCGTCAGATCCACGTCGGCCAGGAGCCGGATGCCGCCACCGGCGCCCGTGCACTGCCGATCTACCAAACCACCTCGTTCGTGTTCCCCAGCGCGCAGAGCGCCGCGGACCGCTTCGCCCTGTCCGAACTGGCGCCCATTTACACCCGGATCGGCAATCCGACCAGCGAGGCGGTCGAAGCCCGGTTGGCAAGTCTTGAAGGCGGCGTCGGCGCGCTGCTGCTGGCCTCTGGCCAGGCCGCGTCCACGTTCTCCATCCTGAACCTGGCCGAGGCCGGCGACCACATCGTGGCCAGCCCCAGCCTGTACGGCGGCACGTACAACCTGCTGCGCACCACGCTGCCCAAGTTCGGCATCGAAGTGACCTTCGTCGAGGATCCGGACAACCTGCAGCAGTGGCGCGACGCGGTGCAGCCGAACACCAAGGCGTTCTTCGGCGAGGTGGTCTCCAACCCGCGCCAGGACGTCCTGGACCTGGAAGCCGTCAGCAGCATCGCCCATGAGAACGGCGTGCCGCTGATCGTCGACAACACGCTGGCCACCCCGTACTTGATCCGGCCGATCGAGTGGGGCGCAGACATCGTGCTCCATTCGGCCACCAAGTACCTCGGCGGCCACGGAACGGCTATCGGCGGCGTGATCGTGGACGCCGGCACCTTCGACTTCGCTGCCGATCCGGAGAAGTTCCCGGGCTTCAACACCCCGGACGAGACCTACAACGGGCTGGTCTTCGCCCGCGACCTGGGCGTCGGAAGTGCACTCGGCGCCAATCTGGCCTACATCCTCAAGGCCCGCGTGCAGTTGCTGCGCGACCTGGGGTCCGCCATCTCCCCGTTCAACGCCTTCCTGATCGCCCAAGGGCTGGAGACGCTGAGCCTGCGCGTCGAGCGCCACGTGGCCAACGCGCAGAAGGTGGCGGAGTTCCTCGAAGCGCACGACGACGTTGCTTCCGTTGCGTACCTCGGCCTGCCGTCGAGCCCGTGGTACGACCGCGGCCGCAAGTACGGTCCCAAGGGCACCGGCGCCATCGTGTCGTTTGAGATCAAGGGCGGGATCGAAGCCGGCAAGCGTTTTGTGGACGGCCTTGAACTGCATTCCCATGTCGCCAACCTCGGCGACGTACGCTCGCTGGTGATCCACCCGGCGTCGACCACCCACGCCCAGCTTTCGGCCGAGGAGCGGGTGTCCGCCGGCGTGACCGACGGACTGGTCCGGCTCTCGGTGGGCATCGAAAACGTCAATGACATCATCGCCGATTTGGAGGCCGGTTTCCGTGCCGCCAAGGGCTCGGACGACTAGGCAAGCAGGTAGAACGCAGCGTGACGATACTGCAACGGCAGGAACTGGTGGATCGGGCGACGGATGGCGTCCTGCGCAGGATGCCTGTTGGTGCGCTGGAGTTGGAAGCCGGCGGCTATCTGCCCGAGGTTGTCCTGGGCTATGAAACCTGGGGCACCCTGAACGCGGATGCGTCGAACGCCGTCCTGATCGAGCACGCCCTGACCGGCAGTACGCATGTGGCCCGCGGCGCCTCCGACGAGGACGGCTGGTGGGACGACCTGGTCGGTCCCGGTGCCACCATCGACACGGAGCGCTATTTCGTGGTGGCCGCCAACATGGTTGGCGGCTGCTACGGCTCCACCGGCCCGGCGTCGCCGGCACCGGACGGCTCGCCGTGGGGATCGCGGTTTCCGTTCGTCACCATCCGCGATTCCGTCCGGGCCGAGGCACGGCTCGCCGATGCGCTCGGCATCCGCCGCTGGCATGCTGTCCTCGGCGGCTCGATGGGCGGGGCTCGCGCGCTCGAGTGGGCAGCAACCTTCCCGGAGCGCACGGCACGGTGCGCTGTGCTGGCGTGCGGGGCAGCCAGCACCGCCGAACAGATCGCGTTTGCCCAAGCGCAGGTCGCGGCCATCCGGCTGGATCCCAGCTTTGCCGGCGGTGACTACTACGGCGGTCCTGCCCCCGAAGCCGGATTGGGCATCGCCCGGCGGATCGCCCACATCAACTACCGTTCGGAGCCGGAACTGGAGTACCGGTTCGGCCGCTCGGCGCAGGCGGAGGAACAGCCGTTCGGCGGGATCACGCCGTCGGCCCGAGGCCGGTATGCAGTGGAAAGCTACCTGGACTACCAGGCGGAGAAGCTGGTTTCCCGCTTCGACGCCAACAGCTACATCCTGCTCACCGAGGCCCTGGTCAGCCACGACGTTTCCCGCGGCCGCGGCTCGCTGGAGCATTCCCTGGGCGGCCTTGAGGAGACGGAATTCTTCATTGCGGCGGTGGATTCCGACCGTCTCTACTTCCCGGAACAGTCCCGGCAGTTGGCCGAGGCATTGCCCGGATCGGTCAAGGTGCACACCATAGAAACGCCGCTGGGCCACGACGGTTTCCTGACCGACGTCCACCAGCTGCATGACGCGCTCACCCAGGCGTTCTTCCCGCAGGCCTGACCCAGCTCCCGGCTGACGCAGCTCCCGGCTGACCCCAACTACTGCTGCGTGCCTTTCGGACGGTGAGGGCGGTGGCGGTTTAGCCCCGGCGGCTCGCATTGCAGTTTGATCACGGTTAGGACGAATAAATCTATTCGATGGAGCCCCTCGGTAGCATGCCGGTAGGCCCCTGACCACGCCGACGGCGTTTGGCCCGGAAGCCTCCAAACGAGGGGGAACCATGTTGCGTGATTACCGCATTAAAGTGTCGTTGCTGGCCGTCGGAGCGCTGGCGCTGGCCGGCTGTGGCGGCGGGGGTGGGGAGGGGGAAACCTCCCAAGGTTCCGCACTGCGGATCGTGTACCAGACCACCGAGGCGAATGCCACGATGAATGAGGTGATGAAGAAGGCGAAGGCCGACTTTGAGGCTGCGCACGACGGCGTGACAGTCAATTTGGAGCCCATCACCGGCAGCGACGAAGACTACGCGACCAAGCTCGCCTTATCCCAGCGATCGCCGGACACCGCCCCGGACGTGTTCTACGAGGACACCTTCAAGATCCGTTCGGACGTGGACGCAGGCTACCTCCTGAATCTGGATCAGTATCTGGCCGAGTGGGATGACTGGGCGAAATTCAACGAGGGAGCCAAAGAAGCCGGCCGTGCCGACGACGGCAGTATCTACGCAGTCCCGCTGGGCACGGATACACGGGCCATTTGGTACAACAAGAAAGTTCTGCAGGAGGCCGGCGTCGACGTCCCCTGGGCACCGAAGGACTGGAGCGCCATCCTGGAGGCGGCCCGGGCCATCAAATCCTCGCAACCGGATGTGGTCCCGTTCAACCTCTACGCCGGCACGGGCACCGGCGAAGGCACCGTCATGCAGAGTTTCTACCAGCTGCTGTATGGCACCGGCGACACCCTCTATGACGACGCTGAAGGCAAGTGGGTCGTCGGCTCGCAAGGCTTCATCGACTCGTTGGCCTTCCTGCAGACGCTCTATCAGGAGGAGCTGGCAGTCACACCGGCCGAGGCCCTGGACCCGAACGTGTGGCAGAAGGTCTTCGGTCAGCTGTTTCCCGAGAACAAATTGGGCGGAACGGTGGAAGGTTCCTACTCGCCGTCGTTCTGGCAAGAGGGAGGGCTGGTGGACTGGCCCGAATATACCGACGTGATGGGCGTGGCACCGTTCCCCACGCAGAACGGGCAGGAGCCAGGTGCGGTCAGCATGTCCGGCGGCTGGACACTGGCGGTAGGGGCCAATACAGCGGATCCTGATCTCGCGTTCGAATTCCTCACCGAGGTGATGAGCCAGGAGAACTCGCTGCAGTACACCGTGGCCAATTCGCAGATCGCGGTCCGTACCGATGTCGCCAAGGACCCCGCCTACTTGGAGGCCAATCCGTTCGTCGGCGAGGTCTCGGAGCTGGTCTCGGTGACGAATTATCGGCCCGCTACAGCCGACTACCCGCAGATTTCAACCGCCGTCCAGGAGGCCACCGAAGCGGTGATGATGGGGAAGAAGACACCCGAGGAGGCCGCGGCCGAGTTCGACGCCGCCGTCACCGACCTTGTCGGCGAAGAAAACACAGTACAGAAGTAGCAGCAGTGACAGCCGCCGAGGTGGTGGCCCGCGACGCCGAAACGCGTCGCGGCACTGAGCAGCGCCGCCCGCGCCGCCCGCCGGGGAGGACTGTCCTGCGGCTCCTGCCGGTCGGCCCGGCCGCGGTGCTGCTGGGTCTGTTCCTGGCCGGCCCGATCCTCTGGTCCTTCTACGGATCCTTGACCAATGCTTCGCTGACCGGCGTCGCCGCCAAGGACCCGCAGTGGGTCGGGCTGGAAAACTATACCGAGCTGCTTGGCGATCCGGACTTCCTGCAGTCGCTCTGGCTGACGGTAATTTTCGTCCTTGTCTCCGCGGTGCTCGGCCAGAACCTGCTGGGCCTGGGGATCGCGCTGCTGATGACGAAAGCAAGCAAGGCGGTTTCCGCGGTCGTGGGCGTCTGCGTGGTGGCGGCCTGGGTATTGCCGGAAATCGTGGCTGGCTTCGTGGCCTATGCCTTTTTCAACCGGGATGGAACCCTGAACCAACTCACGGCACTTTTCGGCGTCGACGGGACAGACTGGCTGTTTACGGTCCCGATGCTAGCGGTGATCTTGGCCAATATCTGGCGGGGAACGGCGTTCTCCATGATGGTGTACCAAGCGGCGCTCAACGATGTGCCGGAGGAGATCACCGAAGCGGCGATGATCGACGGCGCCGGCGGGTCAAAGCGATTGTGGTACATCACCCTGCCGATGATCCGGCACAGCATTGCCACCAACTTGATGCTGATCACCCTGCAGACGCTTTCGGTCTTCACCCTGATCTACGTGATGACGGCCGGCGGCCCGGCAGGAGCCAGCACCACGCTGCCGCTCATGGCCTACGAGGAGGCCTTCCGATACAGCGACGTGGGCTACGGCACCGCCATCGCCGTCGTCATGCTGTTGATCGGGGCGGTCTTTTCGGTCATCTACATCCGTGCGCTGCGCGAAAGAAAGGGCTGAGCCGATGAACCGTCCCGGTCCGCTGTCCGTGGCTTCCGGCCGGCGCAGTACTGTTGCGGTGCTGGCGAACGTCTCCTTGCTGGTCATCGCAGCATGCTTCTTGCTGCCGTTGAGCTGGCTGATCCTGGCATCGCTGGATCCGCAGGCCAGCTATCAGACACAGTTCCCGTCCGAGGTGTCCGCGGCCAACTACGCGGCGGTGCTCACCCCGGAATTGACCTTCGTGCCGCTGCTCAACAGCTTCCTGCTGTCCGGAGGGACCGCGGTGGTCACCGTGCTGGCAGCGGTGTTGGCGGCCTATCCGCTCTCGCGGTACCAGATGCGTTTCAATAAGCCGTTCCTATACGTCGTGTTGTTCGGAACGTGCCTTCCCATCACGGCGATCATGGTCCCGGTCTACAGCCTGTTCGTGCAGCTGAACTTCCTCGACTCGCTGGCGGCCACTACGCTTTTCATGGCGGCGTCTTCGCTGCCGATGGCGATCTGGATGACGAAGAATTTCATGGATTCCGTCCCGGTCAGCTTGGAAGAGGCGGCCTGGGTAGACGGCGCCTCGGCGATGAACGCCCTAGCCAGAATCGTGGTGCCGCTGATGCGTCCGGGACTCGCCGTGGTTTTCATCTTTGTCTTCATCCAGGCGTGGGGGAATTTCTTTGTCCCCTTCATCCTGCTGCTTTCTTCTGCCAAGCAGCCCGCGGCGGTGAGCATCTTCAGCTTCTTCGGCCAGCATGGTGCCATAGCCTACGGGCAGTTGGCGGCATACTCGGTCCTGTACTCGGTCCCCGTGGTGCTGCTCTACATACTGGTCTCACGCGGGATTGGCGGTTCCTTCGCGATGGCCGGCGCGGTCAAGGGCTGATCCAGCCGCTTGGCAGAAAGGACGGTGCCATGCACGACGACGGGGCCCACGTCGAGGCGCGGATCCGCCGGTTCATGCTCGAACGGCTGCACCCGGCGGTCTACCCGCTGGCGGTTCCGGCTCGGCTCCACGCCTGGCATGTTCCGGGCGAACCGGTCCCGTTCAGGGAGGCCGTCGCGGCCGGCTTCACCGAGTTCGCGGCGGGCAGTACCTGGGGACCGCCTTGGTCCACCAGTTGGTTTCGGCTCACTGGGGAGATCCCGGCGGAATGGGCAGTGGACGCCGGGCACCGGCCGGAGCTGTTGCTGGACCCGGGGTTCACGCCCGGGATCCCGGGTTTCCAGGCCGAAGGGCTGGTCTACACCCCGCAGGGCGGGATCATCAAGGCCATCGAGCCGCGCAACGCCTACGTGCCGCTGGACGCGCAGCCCGGTGCCGCCGTCGAGCTTTATCTGGAGGCGGCGGCCAACCCGGACCTGATCGAGAACTTCAACTTCCAGCCCACGCCGTTGGGGGACCCCGCCACCACCGGGCGGAACCCGTGCTACACCTTCCGCCGTGCCGACATTGCGCTGCGCGACGTCGCGGCCTGGGAACTGCTGCAGGACTTCGCGGTGCTGGAGCAGCTCATGCTCCGGCTCGACCCGGGTCAGCCACGCCGCGCCCAGATCCTGCGCGCGCTGGAGGACGCACTTAATGTGCTGGACCCCGTGGACATCGCCGGCACCGCGGCGGCCGGCCGGGCCGTCCTGGAACCGGTGCTCGCCGCCCCGGCAGCCGGCAGCGCGCACCGGATCCACGCGGTCGGCCACGCGCACATTGACAGCGCCTGGCTCTGGCCCGTCCGCGAGACCAAGCGCAAGATTGCCCGCACCTTCGCGAACGTACTGGCGCTGCTGGAGTCGGACCCGGAGTTCGTCTTCGCCGCGTCCTCCGCGCAGCAGTATGCCTGGCTGAAGGAGGGATATCCGGAGCTGTTCGCACGGGTGGCCAACCAGGTCAGGGCCGGCCGTTTTGTCCCGGCCGGTGGAATGTGGGTCGAATCGGACACGAACATGCCCGGCGGCGAGGCGCTGGCCCGCCAGTTCATCGCCGGGAAGAAGTTCTTCCGAGCCGAGTTCGGCGTCGATCCGCAGGAGGTCTGGCTGCCGGACTCCTTCGGCTACTCCGCGGCGATGCCGCAGATTGCCCGCGCCGCCGGAGCCCGCTGGTTCCTGACCCAGAAACTGTCCTGGAACGAAACCAACACCTTTCCCCACCACACGTTTTGGTGGGAGGGAATCGATGGCACCCGGATTTTCACCCACTTCCCGCCCGCAGATACCTACAGTGCCGAGCTGACCGCGGTCGAGCTTGCCCGGGCGGAACGGCGCTTCGCGGAGAAGGGAGCCGCCAACACCTCGCTGCTGCCCTTCGGCTACGGCGACGGCGGCGGCGGACCGACGCGCGAGATGCTCGCCGCCGCGCACCGCACAGCCGATCTGGAAGGCTCGCCGCGCGTGCAGCTCTCCAGTCCGCAGCGGTTCTTCCGCGCCGCCGAGGAAGAATATGTCCGGCCGCCGGTGTGGTCGGGGGAGCTGTATCTGGAATACCACCGGGGCACCTACACATCGCAGGCGCGCACCAAACGGGGCAACCGCCGCAGCGAGCATCTGCTGCGCGAGGCCGAGCTCTGGGCGGCGACGGCGGCGGTGCGGGGCGTTGCGCCCTATCCCTATGATGCGCTGGAGCGGGCGTGGCAGACCGTGCTGCTGCAGCAGTTCCATGACATCCTGCCCGGCTCATCGATCGCCTGGGTGCACCGCGAGGCGGAGGCCAACTACGCAAGGTTGGCGGCGGAGCTGGAGGGCCTGATCGACGGTTCGCTGCGTGCCCTCCTCGGCCGGGGCGCCGGCAGCGCCGTGGCCAACGCCGGGCCATATCCGGCGGACGGCGTGCCCGCGATGAGCGGCGTGAGCGCCGCGCACCCATCCGCCCCGGGCGCGGTGTCAAAAGTGGGCATCGAACTCAGTGGCGACGTCTGGCTGCTGTCCAACGACCTGCTCCGGGTGGTGATCGACTCAGAGGGCCTGATCTCCTCACTCGTGGACTTGGACACCGGACGGGAGGTCATTCCCGCCGGCACGCAAGGAAACCTGCTGCAGCTCTTCCGCGACACGCCGACCAGGTGGGATGCCTGGGATCTGGAGGAGCACTACAAGTTTGTTGGCCAGGAGCTGCGGGAGGTCGATGCGATCGAGGCGCTTTTCAACACCGTGGACCCCGGCGCCCTTCCGGATGCGGAGGGCTCCGAGGAGGCTCCTTTCGGCACGACGCCGGCCCGGGCTACCTGCGCCGGGCTCCGCGTCCGCCGTCGGTTCGGCGCCTCGCAGGTTGCGCAGACGGTCTGGCTGGCCGCCGGTTCCCGATCGCTGGAGTTCGAGACGACGGTCGACTGGCATGAGCGCCAGAAACTGCTGAAGCTGGCCTTCCCGCTTGACCTCCATACAGACCGGGCGGCATCGGAGATCCAGTTCGGCCACGTCTTCCGGCCCACGCACAGCAATACGTCCTGGGACGCAGCGCGGTTCGAAACCTGCGCGCACCGCTGGGTGCAGGTGGGCGAGCCCGGCTTCGGCGTCGCCGTCGCCAATGACTGCACCTATGGGCACGACATCCGACGGACCGATCCGACCGCCACGCCCGCCACCGTGGTACGGCAGTCGCTGCTGCGGGCGCCGTTGTTCCCTGATCCGCAGGCCGACCAGGGCGCGCACATGTTCCGGACGTCGCTGGTGATCGGTGCCGGCATTCCGGAGGCGGTGCGGGCCGGCTACCGGCTCAACCTGCCTCCGCGCCGCGTACACGGGGTGGGCCCCGGCCCGGTGGAACCGCTGTTCAGCGTGGACAACCCGGCAGTGGTCGTCGAAGCCGTCAAGCTGGCGGAGGACCAGAGCGGCGACGTGATCCTGCGCTGCTACGAGGCCTTCGGCAGCCGGGCGAAGGCCTCGATCAGCGCCGGCTTCGGCTTCGCGGGCGTATCGGCCACGGACTTGTTGGAGCGCGACGTGGACGGTGTCGGGCTGGAGCTGCCGGTGGAGCGCTCGGTCAGGTTCGAACTGCGGCCGTTCCAGTTGTTGACCCTCCGTTTCCGCGGCGTCACCGGCACGTGACGACGGCGGTTCAGGCCAGTTCCAGCGTGAGCGGCCGGCGCAGGAACGCCGCGTAGCGTTCCACGGCGTGGTCCACGGCCTGCCGCTCCGCGGCGCTGAACGCGCGCAGCGGCTTGAGCCGCAGCTCGGCGGCGCCGGGCTTGAGGACGTGTTTCCAGTTGCCGGCCATCTTCCCGTCCAGCAGCAGCACATGCTGCGGCACCGTGCTGCTCAGCGCCGCAGGGGCGGAGCCGCCCAGGTAGCCGCGTGTTTTGGTGTAGCCCATGACGTATTCGTCGTAGCACTGGATCAGGTCGGCGCGGGGCGGTTCGTTCCCTGCCGTGGGCGTTCCGCCGCTGGTCCCGGCCGCGGGGGAGAACCAGAGCTCCACGCCATCGGCTTCGGTCCGCTCCAGTCCTTTCTGCCCGCCGGCTTCCAGCCCGCGCCTGATGTCCGCCTGTGGCAGCTTGGACCAGTCGGAGCAGTCCTTCACCGAGGCGGGCCCGCGGCTGGCGAAGTACCGCGCGGTGAGCTGCGCCAGTGCTGCGTCCCGGTCAAAGTCCGCTGTCAGCGGCGTGACGCGTTCGTCGAAGGACGCATACGTTTGCAACACGGCGCCGGATGCCGCGGACCGCGGCGTTCCGCTGACGAGGATCCGGTCCATCTCGGCATGTAACACCAGGTGGCCCAGCCGCTGGCCGCGCAGCGGCGCGCCGTTCAGCTTCACCACGTCGTCCTCGAGCAGCCCCGCTTCGGTCAACCGGGCAGCGAGTTCGTCCCGGGTGCGGTGCCGGTCGTCAGCGACCGCCGCGGCCAGCACGTCATTGCTGAGTGCGACGGTCGCCGCGTCCAGTCCTAGTTGCCGGTCCCGGCCCTTGTTGCCTGCTTTGAGCCGGGGTTCGCAGAGCAGCATCAGCCAGCGCAGATCGTCGCGGTGCACAAAGTGCCAGGTGGGCCGCAGGATGTGCGTGCGAAGGATGGTGCCGGCGGCGATCGCCGCATCGACGTCCACCGCGTTGTCCCGGGCCGGTCCGCCGGTCCGTTGCGCCAGCGACCAGCGGGCGTAGGCATACTCCTGCGACTGGAAGGCGAGGAGCCAGCGCAAGGCGGCATCGGCGTCGTCCGCGGGATGGTCCCAGAGTCGTTGGGCCCGCAAACGGTGGCGGCGGATGTCCTGGGGATCCGGTTGCTGCACGGCAGGTCCGTCAGACAGCGGTGCCGGGAGGCATGCCCGGACCGAAGAACGGGTCGGCGGCCGGACGCTTGGGCAGGATCCCGTCGCCGGAGGACTGGTGCCGGATCCTGCGCAGCACCCACGGCATGAAATGCTGGCGGGCCCACACCAGGTCCTCGGTGCGGGCGGCGCGCCAGCGCTTGGGCAGCATCGGTTTGGGCGCCTCCGGCTGCAGCGTATGTTCGACGTTGAGTGCGTCCAGCACCATGGCGGCAATGGTGTGGTGCCCGAGCGGAGAGAAATGCAGCCGGTCCGGCGCCCACATCTGCGGCGCTTTCAGCTGCCGCAGGGCCCACATGTCTGCGATGACGGCGTCGTGGCGGGCGGCCACCGTGCGCAGGTTCTCGTTGTAGATGGCGGCCCTGGCGCGGACACTCCCGAACAGTGGCGTGTCGCCGACGTCGGGCGCGGTGAACAACACGATGGTCGCCCCGGAAGCAGCCAATCTGGCGACGGCCTGGTCCATTTTCTCAGCCAGGGCATCCGGGTCCGCGCGGGGCCGGAGCACGTCATTGCCGCCGGCGCAGAGCGAAACGAGATCGGGATTCAGCGCCAGGGCCGGTTCGATCTGTTCATCGATGATCTGCTGCAGCAGGCGGCCGCGGATGGCGAGGTTGGCGTAGGCGAAGTCCTGGTGGCCGCGGGCCAGTTCCTCGGCGACACGATCGGCCCAGCCGCGGTAGCCGCCCGGACTGGCCGGATCAGGGTCGCCAATTCCTTCGGTGAAGGAATCACCAATGGCTACGAAGCGGCTCCAGGGGTGGCCGGCACCGGCAGCAGCGGACGGTGCTTCGGTACGGGACAAGTTACTCACAGGTACATTCTCCCAAGAAGCCGCCGCGGATGCACAGATAGCGCAGAGTCAAACCTGAATCATCTTTCAGGAAAACATGGTCCGCGCCGGGATCTTTGGCTAGTCTGTGAGCTGGAGCGGCCACCCCGGCTGACTCGATCTCGAGGAGCTGAGATGGAATTGCTGGCGGGAATCACTGCGCGGCGGGTGCCGACCGCGCGGTTGACCTTGAATGTCCTGGAGCGCGCCGGCGACCGGCCGGACGGCATTCCGGTGGTCCTGGTGCACGGAAATGTCTCCTCCTCGCTGTTCTGGCAGGAGACCATGCAGGCCCTGCCGCCGGAGTACCGCCTTCTGGCACCGGATCTGCGGGGTTTCGGCCAGACGGACACGGCCCCGGTGGACGCAAGCCGTGGGCTGCGTGACTTTGCCGATGACCTCCACGGGCTGCTCGAAGCCCTGGAGGTGACCCCCGCGCACTTGGTCGGCTGGAGCATGGGCGGGGGCGTGGCGATGCAGTACGCGCTGGAACACCCGGTCCTCAGCCTCGCGCTGCAGGCGCCGGTCTCGCCGTACGGCTTCGGCGGGACGGCAGGTCCGGAGGGCCGGCGGCTGACCGAGGACGACGCCGGAACCGGCGGCGGCGGTGCCAACCCGGATTTCGTGGCGCGACTGGAATCAGGCGACACGAGCGACGACGCACCCGCCTCGCCGCTGTCGGTCTACCGCTCCACTTATGTGCATGCCGGTTTCCAGTCCCCACATGAGCGCATCTGGGTTGAGTCGATGCTCAGTACCAAGACCGGTCCCGACAACTATCCCGGGGATTCGGTCCCGTCGCAGAATTGGCCGGGCTTTGCTCCGGGGCGGCGGGGCGTGCTCAACACGATGGCGCCGGGAGTCTTCAATACCAGCGCCCTGGTGGACCTGCCGGACAAGCCGGACATCCTGTGGATCCACGGCGATAGCGACGCCATCGTTTCCGATGCTTCGTTCTTTGACCTGAATTGTCTGGGCAAGGCCGGCGTGCTGCCGGGCTGGCCGGGGGAGGAGGCGGCCCCGCTGCAGCCGATGGTCTCGCAGACCCGGGCGGTGCTGGAAAAGTATGCGGCCAACGGCGGCCGCTTCACCGAGGTCCTGTTGGAAAACTGCGGGCACTCGCCGCACCTGGAGTATCCCGACCGGTTCATTGCCGAATTGACGGCACACATTGAGCGGAGCGGCACGGCGGCGTAGGCGCCGGACTTCTACGGGAGCGACGACCGTCTCGCCAGTCCGGAGAAACTCAAACTTTCAAGTAATGGGAGTTTTGTGGGATCATGGACGGCATGACTGAAACTACTTATCAGCCCGTGGTTGCCTGGTCCAAGCCCGAGCAGGAACGGGCGGGCACCCCGCTGCTGGTGCTCTTCCATGGCTACGGATCCCACGAGCAGGACCTCATGGGCCTGGTGCCCGGGCTCCCGGAGGAATTCACCGTGGCTGCCGTCCGCGCGCCGGTGGCGATGGGGCCAGGCTTCACCTGGTTCCCGCTGATGCACGAGCCGGACTTTTCCGTGGACAAGGTGACCAAGGCCGTCGGCGACGTGGTGACCTGGCTGGACAGCGTCAAGGGCCAGCACAGCAGCGTTTCGGTGCTGGGCTTCTCGATGGGCATGGCAGTGGCAACATCGGTGCTGCGTCACCGGCCGGAGGAAATTGCCGCCGTCGTCGGGCTCTCCGGATTCGCCGTGCCCGCCGATGGCAACGAGTTCTTCCGCGATGACGCCGTCAAGGCCATCAAGCCGCCGGTTTTCTGGGGCCGCGACCAGGAGGACCCGGTCATCACCGCCGACAAGATCGAATTCACCCATGAGTGGGCGAACGAGCATGTAGACCTGACCAAGGTTCTCTATTCCGGCATCGGCCACGGCATCAACGCACAGGAGCTGTCGCACGTGAAGGAATTCCTGACCTACAAGGTGCTGAACGCCCAATAGGTCCGACGGCGTCCCCGCGGCGACATACCGTTCCCGCGGAGACATACCGTTCCCGCGGTGACAAGCGCCCCGGCGGCGCGCTGCCTGCCAAGGCGCGCGCCGCCGTCGTACTTTAAAGCCGTGCTTGGCCTAAGGGTGAAGCTCAGCCGCGGCTGACGCGGACCGTTTCGCCGTTGCAGTTGACCGTGTCGCCGGCGTGCAGCTGGCGTCCCCGGCGGGTCTCGATCTCGCCGTTCACCTTGACCAGCCCGTTCTCGACGAATTCCTTGGCCTGGATGCCGTCCTCGGCAAGGTTGGCCAGCTTGAGCAGCTGGCCCAGCCGGATCATTTCGTCGCGGATCGGCACGTCATGCATTTCGTCGGAAGCCATGCCTCCATCATGCCTGACCTCGCTCGGCATAGGGTGTCCAGTGTGTCCAGTACCTCGCCGCTTCCGCTGATCCTGAGCCTGCCGCTGGCCGTCGGCACCGGCCTGGCCATCCCCGTGCAGGGTCGGATCACCGGCGCGCTCGGTACGAAGCTCGACGACGGACTGGCCGCCGCGGTGGTCAGTTTCAGTGTGGGGCTGGCGGTGATGGTGGTGGTGACCCTGGTGCTGCCCGGCGGCCGCGCCGGAATTCGCCGTATTGCCCCCGCCCTGCGCGAACGGCGCTTTCCGCGCGGGTACCTGCTGGCTGGGTGCCTCGGCGCCTTCATGGTGTTGTCCCAAGGCCTGACCGTCCCGCAGATCGGCATCGCCCTGTTCATCGTGGCCACCGTCGCCGGAACCTCGCTCAGCGGCCTGCTGGTGGACCGGATGGGGCTGGGGCCGGCGGGACGGAAGGCGATCACCGCTCGGCGGATCGCCAGCGCGGCGCTGACCTTGGTGGCAGTCGTCTGGGCGGCGTCGCCGAAGTTCTCGGTCGACGCTGGCGGCCTCTGGCTCTTATTGGTGCTGCTGCCCCTGGCGGCCGGCTTCCTCCGCAGCTTCCAACAGGCGATGAACGGAACGGCCAGCGTGCATTACGGCACCCCGCTGACGGCGACGCTGATCAATTTCGCTATGGGCAGCCTCGCGCTGTGGATGGCCTGGCTGGCGAAGGCGGCGGTGGCGGGCACCGGCAACCCGCTGCCGTCCGAGTGGTGGTACTACCTGGCCGGTCCGATGGGCTGCATGTTCGTCATCTTTGCCAACATCCTGGTGCGCTCGCTCGGCGTCCTGCTGGCCGGAATCGGGATGATCGCCGGGCAACTGCTCGGATCGCTCGCCCTGGATGCGTGGTTCCCCGTGCCCGGGACCCTGCTGGCTCCCGCCACTGTCCTGGGCACCCTGCTGGCCATGGCCGCGCTGCTGTTGGCCGCCGTGCCGGCGCCGCGCTGGACGGCGGGGCTGCGGAACCGTGCGGCGGAGCCTTCCGGCGCAGGGGCGGCGCCCCGGCCCTAAAGTGGTTGGTGTGCCTAACCACCATCGTCTGCCGTTGGCCGTCGGCCTGCCCTTGGCCGTCGCGGCAGGCGTCTGCATGCCCATTCAGGGCAGGATCAACGGTGCCCTCGGTGCGCGGCTCGACGACGGACTGGCGGCCGCCGTCGTCAGTTTCAGCACCGGCCTGGTGCTGCTGGCGGCGCTCTGCCTGCTGCTGCCTGCGGCCCGGCGGGGGCTGCGCCGCGTGGTCCCGGCGCTGCGGGATCGGAAGTTCCCGCGCTGGTACTTGCTGGCAGGCAGCAGCGGCGCCTTCCTGGTCCTGAGCCAGGCCGAAACCGTCGTACTGATCGGCATCGCGCTGTTCACGGTCGCGGCCGTGACCGGGCAAACCATCTCGGGTTTGCTGGTGGACCGGCTGGGCTGGGGCCCGGGCGGACGCAGCCCGGTCACCGGAATCCGCGTCATCAGCGCCGTGCTCACCGTGCTGGCGGTGGCCTGGGCGGTGTCGCCCAAGCTCAGCCTCGGCGGCCCGGCCGGCGCCTGGCTGCTGCCGGTGTTGCTGCCGCTGGTTGCGGGCTTCCTGCAAAGCTTCCAGCAGGCCCTGAACGGGGTGCAGACCATGCACTACGGATCGCCGTGGCCCGCCACGTTGATCAACTTCGTGGTGGGCGGTGCGCTGCTGTGGGCGGCCTGGGGCATCAAAGTGGCGGTTTCCGGCGTGGGCAATCCGCTGCCGGCCGAGTGGTGGTATTACCTGGGGGGACCCATCGGCTGTGCGTTCATCGCGCTGGCCGCGGTGCTGGTCCGTGCGCTGGGCGTGCTGCAGACCGGCCTGGGCATGATTTCCGGCCAGATCCTGGGCTCGCTGCTGCTGGACCTGACGGTGCCGGCGCCGGGCACCGTGATTACGACGGCGACGGTGCTGGGCACGCTGTTGACCCTCCTGGCGGCTGTGCTCGGCACACTGCCGTGGCAACGGCGTTCCTTCAGCAACCGCTGACGGCACCGCTGCGGCCGCGACTGCCCTCATTCGGGTTCGGGGCAGCGTTTTCGGTAGGCTAACGTTGTAGCTTCGCTATGCGCCGATCCGTATCCGGAACCGCCGGACGGATCTGTGCCATGACAACCCTCGGACCGCACCCAGCGGCCCTGGAGAGATACGGAGAACCACCTCATGGCAGCAGCCAAATCAGTCCTCGATTCGATCATCTCGTTGGCCAAGCGCCGCGGCTTCGTTTTCCAGGCTGGTGAGATTTACGGTGGATCCCGCTCCGCATGGGACTACGGGCCGCTCGGCGTCGAGCTGAAGGAAAACATCAAGCGCCAGTGGTGGCAGACCATGGTGCGCGGCCGCGACGATGTGGTCGGGCTGGACTCCTCGGTGATCCTGCCGCGCCAGGTCTGGGAAGCATCGGGCCATGTGGACGTCTTTTCCGACCCGCTGGTGGAATGCCTCAACTGCCACAAGCGCTACCGTGCCGACCACCTCGAGGAAGAATACGAGGAGAAGAAGGGCCGGGCGCCGGAAAACGGCCTCAAGGACATCGCCTGCGCCAACTGCGGCACCAAGGGCGAATGGACCGAACCGCAGGAATTCTCCGGCCTGCTCAAGACCTTCCTCGGCCCGGTGGCCCACGAGGAAGGCATGCACTACCTGCGCCCCGAGACCGCGCAGGGCATCTTCGTGAACTTCAACAACGTGCTGACCACCTCGCGCAAGAAGCCGCCGTTCGGCATCGGCCAGATCGGCAAGAGCTTCCGCAACGAGATCACGCCGGGCAACTTCATCTTCCGCACCCGTGAATTCGAGCAGATGGAGATGGAGTTCTTCGTGGAGCCGGGCACGGACGAAGAATGGCACCAGTACTGGATCGACGCCCGGCTGCAGTGGTACGTGGACCTGGGCATCAACCGGGACAATTTGCGCCTCTTCGAGCACCCGCTGGAAAAGCTGAGCCACTACTCCAAGGGCACCACCGACGTCGAGTACCGCTTCGGCTTCCAAGGCTCGGAATGGGGCGAGCTGGAAGGCATCGCCAACCGGACGGACTTCGACCTGTCCACGCATACCAAGCACTCCGGCACCGACCTGAGCTACTTCAACCAGGCCACCAACGAGCGTTACACCCCGTACGTGATCGAGCCGGCCGCGGGCCTGACCCGGTCCTTCATGGCGTTCTTGGTGGACGCCTACACCGAGGACGAGGCGCCGAACGCCAAGGGCGGGGTGGACAAGCGCACCGTGCTGCGGCTGGATCCGCGGCTGGCCCCGGTCAAGGCCGCGGTGCTGCCGCTGTCCCGCAACGAGGACCTCTCGCCCAAGGCCAAGGAATTGGGTGCGGCGCTGCGCAAGAACTGGAACATCGACTTCGACGACGCCGGCGCCATCGGCCGCCGTTACCGCCGCCAGGACGAGATCGGCACCCCGTTCTGCATCACCGTGGACTTCGACACCCTCGAGGACCAGGCGGTGACCATCCGGGAACGCGACTCGATGGCCCAGGAGCGCGTCTCGTTGGACAAGGTCGAAGGCTATCTGGCGGCCCGTCTTATCGGCGCCTGATCCCAGGCACGCTCAGACATCCGTAACCGCCGCAGGAACCGCCCGTTCCAGGGCGGCGCACCCGTTGAAGGAGAACCATGGCCCAGCTGACCTACCGCGACTGGCGCGAGGACGATGACCTGGCCCTGCTGGAAATCTGGGGCGATCCGGAAACCGGCCAGGCCGGCCATTTCCGGGCCATGCTCCGGCCGTCCGCCGACCAGCCTTGGTCGCGGTGCATCGTGGCGGAGGACCAGGGGATAGCGGTTGCCGCGGGCGCGGTCTACGAGACCAGCCTGCACCCGGACCGGCTCTGGGTTTACGTCGAGGTTGCCCGAGGGCATCGCGGCGCTGGAGTGGCCAGTGACCTGCTGGCGAGGCTACGCGCCGAAGCCGAGCAAGCGCCGTCGGGAGTGCGGAAGCTGCGGGCCAAGGTGGAGCCGGACACGTCCGGTGCCGCATTTGCCCGGGCGGCCGGCCTGACCCAGATCCAAAGCTCACGCGTGGTGCAGGTTTCGCCCGGGGCGCTGCCGCTGCCGGCCCTGGGCGAGACCGGCCCGCAGTTGGAGGAGGCGGCCACCGGGTCGGTGGAGCTGACCCGCGCGGTGGCTGACTTCTACAACTCCGTCCACGTGTGGGACCGGGCGGACATGACCGTGGGCCGGGCGCAGCAGATGCTGCTCAGCGAGTCCGCGGGAGCCGGCGGCGCGGTGGTGCTGCGCAGCGCGCCGAAGGCCGAGGGTGGCACCATCCAGGCCTTCGCCATCAGCTACACACACGAGCGTACCGACGCGCCGGCGGACGTGCTGCTGGGCTACGACACTGCCCTGCCGGCCGAAGAAGCCGAGGCAGCGGTGCGCGCTCTGCTGGCGATGCTGGTGGCCCAGTATCCGGTGCAGCTGGAGGTCGACGATTCGATGACCGCCGTGGTGGCTGTGCTGCAGCCGCTGCTGGACTCCGGCCTCGCCCGGCAGCTGGGCCCGGCAACCTCCATCGTTAGCGACTGACACGCCGAGAGAGGGGAGCGGACATGAAGGGTGTACTGTTCGACGTCGACGGGACGCTGGTGGACTCCAACTACCTGCACGTGCTGGCTTGGTGGCAGGCCTTCCGGCAGGCAGACATCGACGTTCCGATGGCTGCCATCCACCGCTGTGTCGGGATGGGCGGGGGCCGGCTCGTCGAGGAATTGCTCGACGACGGCCGCGACCGGTCCGGGGACGAGCAACTCAAGGCCGCCCACGGGGCCGTCTTCTCCACCTACTGGCCTGCGCTTCGCCGCTTTGACGGAGCCCGGGAATTGGTGGAGCGCGCGGCAGGGGAGGGCCTCGCCGTCGTGCTGGCATCCTCAGCCGAGGAAGCCGAACTGAAGGTGTTGCGCCGGGTCATCGACGCCGACGGGTCGATCACCGCCGCCACCAGCTCGGCGGACGCCGATAACAGCAAGCCTGCGCCGGACATCCTGCAGGCGGCCCTGGACTCGGCCGGGCTGCGGGCTGAAGACACCGTCTTTGTTGGCGACGCCGTCTGGGATATCCAAGCGGCGGGCGAGCTCGGGATTCCCTGCATCGGACTCGAATGCGGCGGTACCCCGGCGGACGTCCTGACCCAGGCAGGCGCCGCCGAGGTGTACCGGAACCCGCAGGATCTGCTGGCACACTTTTCCGAAAGCGCCCTCGGCGGCCTCCTGCGCGCGTAGACGTTGGGGGACTCGGTCTTTCCGACGGCGGCCGGGCGGCCTTTTCGCCCATGTGGCGATCGACAAGCGCAGGTGCCGATGACGCGGGATTTGCCCGGTTTTGAGAGAATGGACGGGTGACACTTACCGCTGCCTCCGAATCGGCCACCAAGCTTGAGCTGCCGCCGCTCAAACTCGGGCCGATCACCGTCGAAACCCCCGTAGTCCTGGCTCCGATGGCCGGCATTACCAACAAGGCGTTCCGCCGGCTCTGCCGCGAGTACGGTGGCGGCCTGTACGTGGCGGAAATGGTCACTTCCCGAGCGCTCGTAGAACGCAACCGCGAGTCGATGCGGATCATCTCGCACGACGAGGATGAGGACGTGCGCTCCGTCCAGCTGTACGGCGTGGATCCCAAAACGGTGGGTGCGGCTGTCCGGCTGCTGGTGCAGGAAGATCGCGCCGACCACATCGATTTGAACTTTGGCTGCCCGGTACCCAAAGTCACCCGCCGCGGCGGCGGTTCCGCACTCCCGTGGAAAACCGAGCTGTTCACCGCGATCGTCCAGGCCGCGACCCGCGAGGCCGCGAAGGGCAACGTGCCGTTGACCATCAAGATGCGCAAGGGGATCGACGACGACCACCTCACCTTTATCGAGGCCGGCAAGATCGCCCGCGACGCCGGCGTGGCCGCCGTCGCTCTCCACGGCCGCACGGCCAGCCAGTTCTATTCAGGTCAAGCGGACTGGAACGCGATTGCCGAACTGCGCGAGGCACTGCCGGACGTCCCGGTACTGGGCAACGGCGACATCTGGAGCGCCGAGGACGCGGTACGGATGGTGCAGCAGACCGGGGTGGACGGCGTCGTCGTCGGCCGTGGCTGCCAAGGCCGTCCCTGGCTGTTCGGCGATCTGCAGGCGGCCTTCGAGGGCACGGACAAGCGTTTCCGCCCGGGACTGAAGGACGTTGCGGACAGTTTCTACCGGCACGCCGAGCTGCTGGTGGATTATTTCGAGGACGAAGGAAAGGCGCTGCGGGATATCCGCAAGCATGTGGCCTGGTACTTCAAGGGGTACTCCGTGGGCGGCGAACTGCGGGCCGCGCTGGCCCAGGTGCCCACGCTCGCGGTGCTCCGCGAGCTGCTGGCCGAACTGGACGCCGATGCGCCCTACCCGGGTGCAGATGCCGAGGGTCCGCGGGGCCGCGCCGGTTCGCCCAAGCGCCCGGCGCTGCCGGACGGCTGGCTCTCCAGCCGGGAGCTGAACGCCGACCACAAGGCGATGATCGCCGCGGCAGAGCTGGATGTCTCCGGTGGCTGAGGCGCGTACCGGCCACCCTGCGCCACCCACGCCGGGATACTCGGACTTCGATCAGGAACGCTGGTACGCGGAGGAACCGAAGAGTACCTACCGCACGCAGTTCGAACGGGACCGCGCCCGGGTACTGCATTCGTCGGCGCTGCGCCGTCTGGGCGCCAAGACGCAAGTGGTGTCCCCGGACACTGACGACTTCGTCCGGACCCGGCTGACCCACAGCCTGGAGGTGGCGCAGGTAGGCCGCGAACTCGGCCGGACGCTGGGCTGCGACCCGGACGTGGTGGACGCAGCCTGCCTCTCCCACGACCTTGGCCATCCTCCTTTTGGCCACAACGGGGAGACCGCGCTCAACGCGGCCGCGCATGCCATCGGTGGTTTCGAAGGCAACGCCCAGACGCTTCGGCTGCTCACCCGGCTGGAGCCGAAGATCCTGCGCCCGGACGGCTCTCCGGCCGGCCTCAACCTGACCCGGGCCAGCCTGGACGCGGCCTGCAAGTACCCGTGGACCGCGGACGACGCGCCGGTCATCCACGGCAAACGGACCAGCAAGTTCGGCGCCTACGAGGACGACCTTCCCGTCTTCAACTGGCTGCGCGAAGGAGCCACCGAACGCCGCTCCTGCCTGGAGGCCCAGGTGATGGATCTGGCCGACGACATCTCCTACTCCGTGCACGACGTCGAGGACGCCATCGTGGCCGGGCGCATCCAGCTCAAATGGTTGGACAGCGCCGACACCCGCAGCCGGGTCATCGGCTATACGCAGCAGTGGTATCTGCCCACGAGCGACGCCCAGGAAGTGGACGACGCCCTCACCCGGCTGGAGCAATCCGGGGTCTGGGTGCGCGAGGCGGACGGCAGCCGCAAGGCGATGGCCGCGCTGAAGGACATGACCAGCCAGTTGATCGGCCGTTTCTGCTCCAGCGCGATGGAAGCCACCCGCTCCATCTACGGCCCGCAGCAGCTGACGCGCTACGAGGCCGAGCTGGTGGTGCCGCAGGGGACCGCCACCGAGATCGCCGTGATGAAGGGGCTGGCCACCACGTTCGTGATGACCACGGATCTGCGCCAGCCGGTCTACGAGCACCAGCAGGAAATCCTGCACGACCTGGTCAGCGAGCTCCACGCCACCGGGGAGAAGCATCTGGAAGAGCCTTTTGCCTCCGATTGGCGGGACGCCGAGGACGACGGTGCGCGCCTGCGCGTGGTGATCGACCAGATCGCCTCGCTTACGGATGTGTCCGCTCTGGCGCTGCACGAAAGCCTGATGGGGGCCCACCGGACGCTGCTCTGATGCCGCGCACTCCCGAGCTGTCCTCCACAGGCGCCCGCCTGCGCACCGTCGTCACCAGCCTGCGGGGGCGGAGCCGCCGATTTGGCGCTGCTGCATAACATAGGACTATGGCCGGACTGATTAAACGTGAAGACATCGATGAAGTCCGCCAGCGTACCGACATCAAGGAAGTGGTTGACGGCTACGTCACGCTGAAGTCGGCGGGGATCGGTTCCTTCAAGGGCCTGTGCCCCTTCCACGACGAACGCTCGCCGTCGTTCCATGTCCGTCCGCAGGTGGGAACCTACCATTGCTTCGGCTGCGGCGAAGGCGGCGACGTCATTTCGTTTCTGCAGAAGATGGACCACACGACGTTCTCCGAGACCGTGGAGAAGCTCGCTCACCGGATTAACTACACGCTGCGGTACGAAGACGGGGGCACCGGCCCGCGCCGGGAAGACGTCGGCAAGCGGCAGCGGCTGATGGATGCGCATAAAGTCGCCGCGGAGTTCTTCCGGGAGCAACTGCAGACCCCCGGCGCTGCCGCGGCGCGGGAGTTCCTGTCCGGGCGAGGCTTCGACCAGGCAGCCGCAGAGCATTTTGCCGTGGGCTACGCCCCGCAAGGCTGGGACGGCCTGCTCAAGCACCTGACCGGCCGGGGCTTCACCCAGGACGAACTGCGCATGACCGGGATGTTCTCTGGCGGGGCGGACGGATCCGACGGCAGGAACAGCCGGATCTACGACCGTTTCCGCGGCCGGCTCATTTGGCCCATCCGCGATCTGACCGGTGCGACCATTGGTTTTGGCGCCCGCAAGCTGTACGAGGACGATCAGGGACCCAAGTACTTGAACACCCCGGAGACGGTGCTCTACAAGAAGTCGCAGGTTCTCTACGGGATTGACCTGGCCAAGCGGGACATCGCCCGCAGCCGCCAACTGGTGGTCGTGGAGGGCTACACGGATGTGATGGCGTGCCACCTCTCCGGAATCCAAACGGCTGTGGCGACGTGCGGTACCTCCTTCGGAACGGACCACATCAAGATTGCCAGACGCCTGCTGTCCGATGACGGAACCGGCGGCGAAGTGATCTTCACCTTCGACGGTGACGAAGCCGGCCAGAAGGCCGCACTGCGGGCCTTCGAAGAAGACCAGCGTTTTGTCGCCCAGACCTATGTCGCGGTGGAGCCCAACGGCGCGGACCCCTGCGACCTGCGCCTCAGCCACGGCGAAGGCGCGGTGCGCGAACTGATCAGTTCCCGCCGCCCGTTGTTCGAGTTTGCCATCAAGGCCACGCTGAAGAAGTTCAATCTGGATACCGTCGAGGGGCGGGTCTCGGCGCTGCGGGCCGCCGCGCCGGTGGTTGCCGACATCAGGGACCCGGCGATGCGGCCGGGCTACTCGCGTGAGCTGGCCGGCTGGTTGGGCATGGACGTTGAGGATGTCTCCCGGGCGGTGGCCGGTGCCGTCAAACGCGGACAGTCCGGGGCCGGCGGGAAGGCAGGCCGTGAGCGGGACCAACAGGGCCGCGGGCAGGAATCGAACCGCGGCGTGCAGCAGTCTCCGGGACGGGACTGGCAGGGCAGCAACCGTCCGTCTAACCGGGAGAGTGGATGGGGCGCGGCAGCTCCTTCCCGGCAGCAAGCCAACGGCCGTGCCGGGGCGCCGTACGGACAGGTTGCACAACACTCCTACAGCGAGGGCGGCAATGACGACGGCGCTCCGTCCTACTGGCCGGAATCCGGCCAGGCTCCTGCGCCTGCGCCGGCCTACCCGAGACCTGACCTACGGGACCCCGTCGTCCGACTGGAGCATCAAGCGCTGGAAGTGGCCATTCAGCAACCGGGCCTCCTCGATGCCAGCCAGTGGGAACAATTCATGCAGGCCCGCTTCCTGGCGCCCATGCACGTGGCCGTTCACGGCGCCGTGCGGGCGGCAGGCGTGTCCGGTGCCACTCCGTCGCAGTGGGTGGAGACCATCCGCCAAGAGGTGCCAGAGGAACTGCGCAGCTTCGTCTCCGAGCTGGCTGTCACGCCGCTGCCGGCACAGAACGACGACGGCCTGCGGCTATATTGCCGCGGGATTTTGAACCGGTTGCAGGACCTGCAGATCACGCACCTGAAGGCCGAGAAGCTGGGTCAGCTGCAGCGGATGGATCCATCCGCAGACCCCGAGGACTTCCAGCGGATCAACCGTGAACTCATGGAACTGGAGATGCAGCGCCGGGCGCTCCGCTCGGAATAGGAACCGGGCGAAGGTCGGCACCCAGGCCAGCCGTGTTAGGCGTGCCACAGATCGCCCTCTCGGCGGGCCCACGATTGGCAAGTTCCGGGCTGCATTGAGTATGCTGTTTGAGGTCAAACCGCCGATCGCGGATGACTGCTTTCCCCCGTAGCTCAATTGGCAGAGCATTCGACTGTTAATCGAAGGGTTACTGGTTCGAGTCCAGTCGGGGGAGCGGATAAAGGGGCCTCAGCCAGCGCAACTGCTGTTTGAGGCCCCTTCTTCATATCGTCGTCACTTGCTGCGAACTCTCATAGACCTGCCTTGGAAACAGGGTAACCACCATCGCCGATCTCATATTCACGCCCGGCGTCCAGCATTGCGGTATGCAGGTACAGGCCCGAGGAGCGCTCGCAGTGCAGAAGGTAGCTGCGGCCGTCGTCATTATCGTGTCGAATCAGGTCGGTGACGATTCCGGCCACGGTACTGCGCAGCGCGGCGCCATCGGGGACGAGGTCGTCGGAGAAGTCGATGGCACAGACCTTGGAGAGCGTTTTGGCGGCATGTTCTCCTGTGAGCAGGAAGAGCGCGCGGCCGTGCGTGAGGTCCACCGTTGAGGCGTGTTCATCAGCCTGGTCAGTAAGCTGCTGCATCTCCTGGAGCGTCTTAGCTCGATTCCCAGGTTCGCCGAGAACGATCCACTCGCCTGGCCCGGCACCAACCACGAGGGTTCCCTGCTCGCTTTGATGTGTCCGTCCGAAACCGGCTTTCAGGGCGCTGGCGACGGAGCCGGTGGGAGATGCTCGTACTCCGATTTTCGCGAGTGCTGAGTAGTCATGGAGTTTGAGAGAATTGCTGATTTCGCGGACCGAGACTTCCCAGTCAGCCACGGTCCCGGCCGGTCCGCTGAGCGGAACAGGACCTCGGGCGACCGGTGCCGAATGCTCCACCCGGCTATCTGGAGCTGTGTCGTTATCGAGCCGGGTACCCTCCGGGTCAACGTGCGCAAGCCGCTGCATTACCGTCGCCTTGATAATCTGGGCATCTGGAAGCCGAATATTGACGACGGTACCCGGCTCGCTCAGCGCGCGCTCCAGCTGAGCCAAGCAGACCGAACGTTTCAGCGTCGGTGAGTGTCGGCTGGAGGTAATCCGGCCGACGATCTGGCCGTCGGGTCCAAGGATTTGGCTGGCTTCGGCTGGTACGACGGCGGGATCCAAGGGTTGAAGGGCTGCCAGGCGTGTTCCCGAGCCGCTCTGCTGTTGCCAGAGCAACTCCGGTTTGCCGGAGAAATCTTCCTTGTCCAATTTGATGGCCCAATCCAGACCGGCGCTGTAGCCCTGAGTCAGACCGTCGGTGTCCTGCCCGACAATCAAGTGTCCCTTCTCCAATCGAAGGATACGCTGCGCCTCCACACCGAAAGGCACGACACCTAGGTCCTCACCTGCGGCCATGAGCGATTCCCAAACATGGAGGCCGTAGCCAGCAGGAACATGCAGTTCATAGGAGAGCTCACCCGTGAATCCGATCCGCCACAGAACGCAATCATCAACACCTGCGACCCGGCCCATTTTCAGCCGCATATAACCGAATCCCTCGGAGGACATATCGATTCCGTCAACCAGGCGAGAAACGAGTTTGCGAGCGAGGGGTCCAGCCACGTTGATGCTGGCGTAGGCGGTGGTGACTGGAGTGACATGAACCTGCCACTCGGGATGTGCTGTCTGGAGCCATTCTTCAATCCACTCCCATATGCCGGCTGCCCCGGAAGTGGTCGTGGTCATCAAGTAGTGGTTTTCACCCAGGCGACCGGTCACACCATCGTCGAGGATCACTCCATCATCCGCGCACATCGCACCATAGCGTACGCGCCCGATTTCCAGTTTCGACCACTTGTTTACGTACAGCTGGTTGAGCAGCTTCGATACGTCCGGTCCGCGAAGGTCGAATTTTCCTATTGGGGTCACATCAATGATGCCGACTTTCTCGCGCACCGCGCGGACTTCAGCTTCCGGGTCGCCGTAGTGGTCCGGCCGGATCCATTGCCCAGCCACCAGTGGCATCGCCTTGCGTGCCTTATGCCACGGTTGGATCGGTGAATACCGAACTGGGTCGTAATTTCTCCCGGCCAAGGCGCCGAGCGTCACGGGGGCGTACATTGGCCGCCAGGTCGTCGTTCCCGTCTCGGCGATGGACCGCCCGGTGGCGTCAGCTATGACAGCGATGGCGTTGACCAACTCGATCTTGCCTTGGGTAGGCCCCATGGTCACCGTCGTGAAGCGTTTGGCCAGCTCAGCGGAGTCATAGCCTTCCTTGACCGCCGAATACAGATCGCGGGAAGAAACGTCCTCCGAGAAATCGACAATGCCATGCGTGGTGGAGCGAAAGAGCGCAGGGTGGTCTGGTACCGGCATATCGAAAATGGCCGGTAGATTCCCCAAAGGTCTCGGGTCGACGGTGTCAGTCGAGGGTACCGTAGGGACGGCGCCCGCGAGTTTGGTACGGGCACTTAATGCATGGTGCGCAGCATGCTGTCCAACGGCGTCGGCGTGGTCGTGCAGCTGCTCGATTGTGCCATCGCCGGCTAGCCCGCCGGTGCTGTACACTCCTTCGCCGGACTGGCCGCCGGGGAGAAAGCGCGCTGCCTCCGGTACATAGTTTGGAACATCTCCGGACATGTTCAGCAGTGAAGTGGGCGCCGTCCATCCGGTGGCGGTGACCAGGAGGTCCGCGGCGATTTTCCGCCCGTTAGACAGTTCAACGGCTTGGACACCATTGCGCCCGTGGGCACGTACAACGGTCTCACCGGCACGGGCATCAACGACTTCCACTTCGACACCGATACGCCGCAAGTCCTCTGCGGCAGCGTCGCCCTCAGGATTGGCGGTCAGCACCACAGCCCGTTCGCCTGGTTTCACTGCATGAAGATTGATCAGGCGCTGGGCGGCGGTGGAAAGCATGACGCCAGGCAAGTCGTTCCCTTCAAAAACATAGGGCCGTTCCATCAGCCCGGCCGCGACGACCACACTTCTCGCCCTAGTCTTTATCAGCGTTTCAGGCATGCCGGGGGAGGGCTGACGCTGCACTACGGCACACCAGTTATCGTCATAGCAGGCCGCTACGGTGGAGTTGGTGAGAGTGTGGATATTCTCAGTCGCCAGAATCTGTTTCGCTAGCTTCGCTGCATGATCCGGGTCGGTCCAACGCAGGTGCCCGCCCAACTGGTGCTCCTCATCGACCAGCATGACGCGCGCGCCGGCGGCCGCTGCAGCCAATGCCGACGTCATGCCCGCCAGGCCGCCACCGACAACCAGCACGTCGGCATGGGCGTAGCGCTTTTCGTAGATCTCCTCAGTGATTTCAGGGTTTACTTTCCCGGCGTGCACGAACTGGCGTAGGACGCGTTCGTACACCGGCCACATGAACTGCGGTTTCATAAACGTTTTGTAATAGAACCCTGGTGCCAGAAAGCGACTACCCAGCTGATTCACGGCCCTGACATCGAACCTCAGCGACGGCCACGTGTTCTGCGAGGTTGCCTTCATGCCATTCTGCAGGAGCCTATGGGCACCGCGGACGTTCGGTTCGTCGTTGATCTGCATGGTGCACCCAGGATCATGCATGGTTGCCGTCATCAGACCGCGCGGGCGATGGTACTTAAAGCTGCGGGAGAAGATGCGCTCGCCGGAAGCGGCGAGGGCAGACACCACAGAATCGCCCGAAAACCCTGTATATGTCCTGCCGTTCCAGGTGAAGGTCAGCGGCCGTGAGCGATCTATCACTTCCCCGTGTTGGGTATCGAGTCGCCGTGACTGTTGGCGGCCGGAGTTTGAAGAGGTCATCGGACGTCTCCTTGGTGCATCGCTGACTTATTGGTGTACGTGTCCCGCAGGATAGTGAAGAACTGACGGCACCCGGCGGAGTGGTACCACGTTTCTTTCACGATGCCGCAGGGGTTGTCGCGAAAATACAGGTACTGGTGCCACTCGCTGCGCGTGGCCGTTTCAACATTGGGCCGACTTCTCACGGGGCCGTGGTGATGGAACTCTGTGGAGTTGCGTGGCCCGCACCACGGGCAACTGATCTGCATCATGGAAACGTCCTCCTGGGGATTGGTGATCAGTGACCCACCGCTGCGGCACCTTTTTCGCCAACCAACCTGCCGGTGGAGAAACGGTCGAGCCCAAAGTCAGCGATGATTTCCGGTGTGCGGTTGTTGGCTATGAGCCCGGCCATGGCTTCCCCGGCTACCGGACCGGCTTTGAAGCCATACGTTCCCCAGCCGACGTCGACGTAGAAGCCGCCCACCGGGGTAGGACCCATGATCGGAGAGTAGTCCGGGGTCATGTCACACAGACCGGCCCACTGGCGCAGCAGTCTCATCTTGGACAGCGGGGGCATCAGCTTCAGCACATTTGAGGCCAGTCCTTCAACGAATTCCAGTGAGCCCCGCATGGAGTATGACGTGAACGGATCCACGCTGGCGCCAAACACCAGCTCGCCCCGATCAGTCTGACTGACATAGACATGCAATGTTCCGGACACGACGACCGTATCGAGGAAGGGCTTGACAGGTTCGGTCACAGCCGCCTGTAGGGGAGACGTTGTCACCGGCATTGCCACTCCGGCCATGTCGGATATCAGTGTCGACCAGCCGGCGGTGCAATTGATCACGGTACCGGTCGAAATATCACCGCCGCTGGTCCGCACGCCCGTGACCCGTCCGTCGCTGACGTTAATTCCGGTCACCTCAGTGTTTTGATGCAGATGTACGCCCCAGCGATCGGCGGCGCGCGCATAACCCCAGACGACGGCATCGTGTCGGATAATTCCTCCGGGCGGATGATACAGGGCCCCAAGTATCGGATAGCGGGCGTCATCAGACGTGTCTAAGTATGGGACCAGCTTCTTGATCTCGCCGGTGTCGATCAGTTCTGAATCGATCCCCTGGACTTTGTTGACTTCCGCGCGCCAGCGCATGGTACGCAGGCTCCCGTCATTATGGGCCAGCGTGAGGTGCCCTTTCTGGGAGAACATCACGTTGAAGTTCAATTCGCTAGCGAGATTTTCGTACAGCTTGAGGGAACGATCATAAAACCGGACGCCCTCCGGAGTGAGGTAGTTAGAACGGAGGATGGCCGTGTTCCTGCCCGATCCACCGCCGCCGAGATAACCCTTGTCGAGCACAGCTACGTTTCGGATTCCATGGTTGGTGGCCAGATAGTAGGCCGTCGCCAGACCGTGGAGTCCGCCGCCGATGATGACTACGTCGTAGCTTTTTTTCACTTCATGGTGTCGCCATACTTTCGGCCACTCTGACTGCGAAACTCCTTTCGAGAACAATTGCCAAGCGGAGTAGCGGGCCTGGCGTGATCTTTGCCAACTCGGGCCCATGCGGTGCTCACGCTTTGAATCGAGGACTCCACGTTCTCTGTTCGTCATAGCACTTACTCAGTCTTTCTCCCGTTAGCCATCTAGAGCGTCGCCATTGATTCGTCGGTGAATTGAGTAGAAATTCCGTCCTCGTCCATGGCACTTAACGCAAGGAGGAAGACGAGAAGCGTCCCAAGTGCGGAGAAGAACGTCGCAAATTTAGCGGCGTTATTGAAGTGAGGGGCAGAAGATTTCGTTCAGCGAACCACGAACCCCCGAACGTGTCAAGCATCTGGTGACTGCCCTCGGAGGACGTCGCATATCTGCGGATCCGGACTGCCAAAACCAGGAAAAAACAGGAAGGTGATGGCTTCCTGGGGGTGCTGGATCCGAGCCGATCGCTGAGGAAAAGTTGGGGCGAATGTGATCCTTGACACATTCTATTTTCGATGCAAGGGTGGGGTTTCCGCACCCGAAAGCCTTAACCAGTGCCACCTTCTATGACAGTTTTTCTGTCTTTAATCGTCCGATAGAGATGAGGCCGAACCGTGGTTAAACGACATGAATCAGCGGCAGACGTACTGAAAACAGTTGAAGATCAAGACCTTGAGTTTATTTTCGCCTCCTTCACTGAAGTCCGAGGCAAGTCAAGTGCCAAACTAGTTCCCGCCTCACAGGTGGAATCACTCTTTACCAGTGGGGCTGGGTTTGCCGGCTTCGCAGCCGGTGAGATCGGCCAGGGCCCGCATAGCCCTGATATTGAAGTCATTCCAGATCCGGCGACACTACGCGTTGTTCCATGGCAACCCGGTCTGGCACATGTCATCGGAGACGCACGCGTGGAAGGTGAAGAGTGGCCTTTTTGTCCGCGCACTATCCTGCGGAAGCAGATCAAGAGGGCCGAGGATCTCGGCTATGTGTTCAAGATCGGATTCGAGGCAGAGTTCACCCTGGTGGACTTCGACGAAAATGGAAAGCTCGTTGTCGCCGATCGGATGGATACCTGGGCGAAGCCCTGCTACGACGTCAAAGGCCTCACCCGGCAGTTTGATTTCGTTACTCGGATGTCGAAATACGTCTCGGAGTTGGGGTGGGAGAACTACGCTGTCGACCACGAGGACGCGAACGGGCAGTTTGAGGTCAACGTCACCTTCGCTGAAGCCATGGAGACCGCAGATCGAGCAATCTTCTTCCGCTACATGACAGAGACCCTGGCCCAGGAACACGGGGCGATCGCCACATTTATGCCCAAACCCTTCACCGATAACACTGGGAATGGCTTCCACTACACCATGAGCCTGTGGGACAAGGAGCGAGATATCAATCTGTTCGAGGACAAGAGTGATCCTCGTGGATTGGGGCTGTCCAAGTTGGGGTACCAGTTCGCAGCAGGCCTTCTGGATCACGCCCGCGGCTACATGGCTATGGTGGCCCCGACAGTCAACTCGTACAAACGGATGAAAGCTGGAACCGAATCGGTGCGAACCTGGGTTCCGGTGGCGATCACCTACGGCGGCAATAACCGCACCCAGATGTTGCGGATTGCCAGAGTAGGCGCCATTGAGGATCGAACTCCAGACTTCTCGGGAAGTCCCTATCTTGGATTCGCCGCCGCTCTGGCCGCTGGCTTGGACGGCATTCAACGCGAGCTGGATCCGGGCGATCCCAACGAAAGCAACCTCTATGCAGCATCACCGGATGATCTGGAGGAACGCGGAATCAATATGCTGCCCCACAGCCTCCTGGAATCTGTTCACTATCTTCGACGCGACAACGTGCTTCGCGAGGCCTTCGGACAAGTTCCCGTCGAGGGGCCCTTCGGTCAACCGTCCTCAAAGACGGAAGACTTCGTTGACTACTACGCGCGACTCAAACTCGACGAATATCACGAGCTCACAGATTTGGTCACCGACAATGAAGTTCAGCGCTATCTCCAGTTCCCGTAAACCATGGGTGCAGCATTCCATACCTAGGTAAGGCAGGCCGGCATGCTCAAACGTTCACTTATCACCGTGCTTCTCATCTGCATTGTCATGATTTTGCCCGCCGGCCCTGCCGCTGCGGTTGTTGAGGAAGGTAGTCAGGCTGCCGAACTGTTCCAGTACCACCGGGGACAGGACGTCTTCTTCATGCTGATGCTCGTAGCGTTTCTCATGCTGTTTATTCGACGCTATGAGTGGGGAGTGGCTTTGGCCACGCTGTTAGTGCTGGCAGTCAGCTGGCCGCTCTACTTGATTGTGTCAGTTGGAATCTTCGGAAATGGACTCAATATCGAGGCGGTGATCCTGGCGTGTTTCGCGTCCATTACATTGGTCATTGCCATTGGGGTTTTTCTTGGACACATTTCGACCATTCACTACCTTCTGGCCGCCGTCCTCTTCGTTCCGGCGTACATGTTCAATGAGTGGTTTATCTTCCAATATCTCGACGGCGTCCTTGATGCTGGCGGATCCATCCTGGTCCATATGTTTGCAGCCTACTGGGGGTGGGGAGTCATTCTCGGGCTGCGAAACAGGCGCGTCAATGCCGAGCCCATGAAGACCAGTGTTCACAGCGTGTCCTTCGTATGGCTGGCGAGCATGCTGCTATTCGTGCTGTGGCCTTCGTTCGTTACCGCCCTCCTTCCACCGGACAAAATCATTCCGGCAATGATCAACACGTACTTGGCGCTGACAGCGGCCACACTGGTCACCTATCTGCTGTTGTACTTGCTCAAACGGACGATCGACCCGTTAGTTTATACCTACGCAATCTTGGCCGGAGGCGTGGCCATCGGGGCGACCGTGGATCTCGCGTCCCCATGGCAGGCGTGGTTGATCGGTTTGGCCGGTGGCGCGGCGTCAACACTATCTTTCATCTACCTCAACGACTGGCTCAAGCGCAAGACCGGCGTACTGGACACCATGGGAGTTCACAATCTGCACGGAATTCCGGGCATTATCGGCGGACTTTTTCCCATCATTATCGTGGGAGCACCGACGAGCCAACTGGCGGCGATCGGAGGAACATTCGTCATTGCCCTGGCAACAGGACTCGTCACTGGTCTGGTCTTGAGGTTGTTCAAGAGCCCGACCAAGATGCTCGACGACGCCGAATCTTTCCCGGTCGAGGAGATGCGAGCGACGGAGCCTGCGTGATGACGGATGCGGCCGCCGACCAGGCGGTTCTCTCGAGCTTGCCCGCAAGGGTGCCAACATTAGTCGCCGAAATTCCTGACATAGAAGGGGGCAACGTGCATGTGCGGGATAATCGGTCTTCACCTCAAAGACCCTGAACTTTACGACCAGCTGGGCTCGCTCATGGCTGAAATGATGAAAGGAATCGTAGTCCGCGGTCCTGACTCGGCAGGGGTCGCGATTTATGGTGACCGCGAACGCTGTCCCCAGGGGCACTCAATCATCTCGCTGCTCAATGCGCCGGATGATGTGGCAGAAGCTGTCGCCAAGCAGCTCCCCAACGTTGACCAAGTCGCTGTAGAACAAGTCGGGGAGACCACCGTCCTCACCGCGGAGGTCACAACCCAAGAGTTGTCCGCGGCGGTCGCCGCTGCCGCACCACAGTCCGTTGCAGTCGGGCTTGGAGAAGACATGGTGGTATACAAAGGCGTTGGTCACCCGACCGATTTGGCGGAAACCTATAGGTTGCGTTCCGCAAGTGGGTGGCAAGGGATCGCTCATACGCGATTGGCCACTGAATCAGCAGTTGACGCTGAAGGCTGCCACCCCTTTTCGGTTGGAACCGGTGTGGGGCTGGTGCACAACGGCTCCTTTTCGAACCACGCCTCAATCCGGCGCGAGCTGCAAAGTTCGGGTGTGTCCTTTGATTCAATGAATGACACGGAGGTGGGTGCCCGGTTCGTGGCTTCTTGTCTGGCCGAGGGCGACGATTTGGAAGCCGCGCTCATAGCCTTGGGTGAACGTTTCGACGGGTTCTACACCCTGCTCGTCACTACTGAAAATGGCTTCGCTGTAGTGCGAGATGAGTTCGCATGCAAACCGGCAATCGTGGCTGAGCATCCCCAGTGGGTGGCTATGGCATCAGAGTTCCAAGCCCTGGCACCGCTGCCAGGGATCGATCAAGCACATGTTTTCGAGCCGGAACCGGGACGGGTGTACGCATGGAAACGTTGAAGGAAACCGCTTACGAGATTGACCTGAGCACCTCAAACGTGCGCGAACTGAATGCAGAGTTGCATGCTCCGACAGCCCGGCGCTACCTGGTGAAGAACCCCATGGGTGCTCACGCAGTCGCGGCCGGCGTCGATGGAGAGCTTGATGTCACGATTCAAGGGGATGTCGGGTATTTTTGCGCTGGGATGAACCAGGATGGGCGCATCACGGTGGAAGGATCGGCTGGCCCGGGTGTTGCCGAGAATATGATGTCCGGCGTCGTGCGGATTCAGGGTGACGCCTCCCAATCTGCCGGGGCGACGGCGCATGGAGGATTGTTAGTGATCGAAGGAAACGCCTCCACCCGGTGCGGGATCTCCCTTAAAGGCGCCGACATCGTTGTCCGCGGTGATATCGGCGCAATGAGTGCTTTTATGGCGCAGGCCGGTCGCATCGTGGTATGCGGAGATGCCGGCAGTGACATGGGAGATTCGATCTACGAGGCACGAATTTACGTGCGCGGCAAGGTCGGCTCACTCGGGGCTGACTGCGTGGAGAAACCGATGCGTGAAGAACACACTGTCGAACTCGTTGACCTGCTCACGCAAGCCGGGATGACTGATGAAGCCAACAATCCAGAATTTATTGCGGAGTTCCGCCGTTTCGGTTCCGCACGAACTTTGTACCACTTTAACAGCGAGCAATCGGGGAGCTATTGATGCGCAGTCCAGAAGACCGTGGCCTCCGTGAATCTGCCACGTATGACCGTGCAGCCATCGCTGCCATCCAGCATGCTGCAAAGACCGGCGTCTACGACATCCGGGGTTGGGGTGCTAAGCGACCCGTACCCCATTTCGACGACTTGCTGTTCCTCGGCTCATCCATGTCGCGCTATCCCCTGGAAGGCTACCGCGAACGATGCGACACCGACGTCGTACTCGGTGACCGTAACGGAGCAAAGCCCATCCATGTTCAAACTCCGGTGACGATTGCCGGTATGAGCTTCGGGGCTTTGTCAGCGAACGCCAAAGAGGCACTGGGGCGCGGGGCATCCGAAGTCGGAACATCCACGACTACCGGCGACGGCGGCATGACCGAAGAGGAACGCGGTCACTCGGACAAGCTGATCTACCAACTGCTGCCCAGCCGATACGGGATGAACCCCGACCACCTGCGGGCGGCAGACGCGTTGGAAATCGTCCTCGGCCAGGGTGCCAAACCCGGCGGCAGCGGCATGTTGCTCGGGCAGAAAATTTCGGAGCGGGTGGCGAAAATGCGCACCCTCCCGCCTGGTATCGATCAGCGAAGCGCCTGCCGTCATCCGGATTGGACCGGGCCTGATGACCTCACCATCAAAATCCAGGAGCTGCGCGAGATCACTGACTGGGAGAAGCCAATTTTCGTCAAGATCGGTGCGTCCAGGCCTTACTACGACGTCAAACTGGCCGTGGCAGCCGGTGCTGACGTGGTCGTGCTTGATGGCATGCAGGGCGGTACGGCGGCAACACAGGACGTGTTTATTGAACACGTTGGCATCCCGATTCTGGCGGCACTCCCGCTAGCCGTTCAAGCACTGCAGGAAGTTGGAATGCATCGGAAAGTGCAACTGATTGTCTCCGGCGGAATCCGTAACGGTGCTGACGTTGCCAAAGCCCTTGCCCTGGGCGCGGATGCGGTGTCCATTGGCACAGCTGCACTCATTGCTCTAGGAGATAACGACCCGAAGTATGCGGAAGAGTACGAGAAGCTCGGCTCTGCAGCCGGGTACTACGACGATTTTCAAGAAGGCCGGGATCCAGCAGGAATTACGACGCAAGACCCAAAACTGGCAGCACGCCTCGACCCTGTGGAAGCAGGACAACGCCTCGCAAATTACCTTCGTGTGCTCACATTGGAGGCGCAGACTATTGCCCGCGCGTGTGGAAAATCCCGCCTGCGTCACCTGGAACCTGAGGATCTTGTCGCCCTCACCATCGAGTCCTCGGCGATGGCACGCGTACCGTTGGCTGGAACCTCGTGGATTCCGGGGGTGAGTGCAAGCAACTTCAATTGATCTTGCGCCGTTGAAGGTTTCATCAAGCACCCAGTAGCGCCAGTGATTGGAGCGAAAGCGGGCGGTGGAAGTGCTGCGGCTCATCGCGGACCGGACTTCGTGAGAGCGGGGCCGGAAGGCGATTTCGTCTCCATGCCGCGGTCCTGCTAGAGTTTTATTCGCTTCATTCCCCCGTAGCTCAATTGGCAGAGCATTCGACTGTTAATCGAAGGGTTACTGGTTCGAGTCCAGTCGGGGGAGCTCGAGAGAAAAGATCCCGCACCGTTGACCGGTTGCGGGATCTTTTTTATGGGGCGGTGTCTACCTGGTTGCTGGCTGCGACCTGCGCATACCAGCGCCCGCTGTCCTTGAGCGTGCGCTCCAAGGTGTTGTAGTCCACCCGCGTTATTCCGAAGCGTTTGTCGTAGCCCCAGGCCCACTCGAAGTTATCCATCAGGGACCAGCCGAAGTAGCCCCGAAGGTCCACGCCGGCCTGGATCGCGCGATGGCATTGAATGATGTGGGCGCGCAGGAACTCGAGTCGCTGCGGGTCGTGGACTGCGCCGTCGTCCGAGACCTCGTCATCGAAGGCCGCCCCGTTCTCCGTAATGTAGAGCGCCGTCCCTGCCGGCCCGCTGTATTCGTGCTGCAGTCGCAGGAGCAGTCGGTACAGCCCCTCGGGTTGGACCTCCCAGCCCATCGACGTCGTTGGCAGGCCGCGGGAAACAGAACTGACATGGTCGGCTGCGGGGTAGGCCGGCGCTGCCGGGCGCCCCACCGGGGCTGCATGGGTGTTTTCGGCATCCTCGCGGGGATGGCCGGTCACCGCTTCACCGTGGAAGTAGTTGACCCCCAGTGTGTGGATCCGGGTCCGGATAAGGTCAAGGTCTCCGTCCCGAATCCAGGTCTCCAGTCCGTACTTCTCCACGTCCGCCAGAAAATCGGGCGGATATGACCCGTGGAAGACCGGGTCGAGGAAAGCGCGGTTGAACTGGCCGTCGATGCGGCGGGCGGCATCGACGTCGACCTCGTCGCCCGGGTCCAGTGGATCCGCCACCGTGAAGTTCAGGGTGAGGCCGAGGTTGGCGCCCGGATCGCGGCGGCGCAGTTCGTCGACGACCAGGCCGTGACCGAGGAGCAGGTGGTGCATGGCGGCCAGAGCCTGGGGCCGCGACCGTATTCCAGGCGCATGGACACCTGAACCGTAGCCGAGGAAAGCCGAGCACCACGGCTCATTGAGGGTGGTCCAGGCTTGCACCCGGTCCCCGAGTGCCTCGTGAACGCCCAGCGCATACTCTGCGAAGCGGAAGGCCGTGTCCCGGTTGGCCCACCCGCCCAGTTCCTGCAGCGCCTGAGGCAGGTCCCAGTGGTAGAGCGTGAGCCAGGGCTTGATGCCCGCGGCGCACAGTTCATCCACGAGCCGTGAATAGAAATCCAGACCGGCCGGGTTTAACGAGGCGTCGTCCGGCTTGATCCGCGGCCACGACGTGGAGAACCGGTAGGCGCCCAGATTCAGCGAGGACATCAGTGCAACGTCCTCGCTGTACCGGTGGTAGTGGTCGCATGCTGTCCCGCCGGTCTGGCCGTCGACTATGGCTCCGGGCAGCCTGCAGAAGGCATCCCAGATTGAATCGGTTCGGCCGTCCTGGTCCGACGCGCCTTCAATCTGATAAGCGGCCGTTGCCGCGCCCCAAAGGAATCTCTTCGGAAAGTGCAGCACCTTGCTCATGTGTTGATCTCCAGCGCCGGCGGACAAGGACTGCCTGCCAGCCTAGATGGCGCGGAAAACGAACGTAAGCGTTTACTCATATTTTTTGTCCCACGGCACTTCTATAAATGTCCTCCCTACGACTGAGGAGCCGAGCTGGGGCAGAATGATAATTTGATGGTGTGGACACTCGCGCACTACCGACAATGATGGAGGCAGAGCCATGACCGGTCCGGAAGGCCCTAGGAGCACCGCAACCGGTGCGAAGATGTCGACAGTGGAACTGGCACGGGTTGCAGGCCAGCTGACACCCCGCCAACTCCAGGACGAATTCTCGCTGGCCCTGCTCGAGCTCAAAGGCAAGGGCGTCAAGGTCGGCGTTGCCGCTGGGATCGTGCTGGCGGCCGTGGTGTTCCTTGCCTCGATGGCCATTTCCCTCTTGGTGGCGGCGATCATGGGGCTGGCGCTCGTCATGCCTGCCTGGCTGGCGGCGCTGATCGTGGCGGCGGTCTTCCTGGTCGTGGGAAGCATTCTGGCACTGATCGGATATTCAGCGGTGAAGAGGAGCATGCCCCTCGTGCCGGCGGAAGCCATCCGTGGCGTCAGATACGACGTCGGTGTGCTGCGTGAGGGCAGCAGCTTCGATCCGGCGACGCTGGAGGAGAAGCCGGAGAAGGAGGCCAAGCTGGAGAAGGCGGAGCGGGAGGAACCCAAGCCGCCGGCTCCGACGCTGGAAGAACTGCGTGCCCGCACGTCCGAACGCCGCGATCATCTGGCGACCCTCAGAGACGATCTCGGCCGCCGGGTCGACCCCCGTCCCCGGGCAGAGCAGGCCAAGGCCCGGGCGAAGCATGCAGCAGATGCGGCCACCGAGCGGCTGGTTGCCGGGGCGGATTCCGTCGGCGAGGCCGCCCCGGAGTTGAAGGAGCGCTGGAAGCCACTGGCTACGCTGGCAGTCTCGCTGACGGCGATGGGCGTCATGCTCCGGCGGTTGCTGAACAAGTAACGCATGCAGTGCCGCACAGCGGCATGTGAGCCGGCTGCGGGGCAGTCGGCTGCCAAGCGTGGAACGACGGCTGAGGGGAGGGACAGCGTTGAGGATTATCGGTGCCGGGACGCGGCGCGATTTCGAGTACCGTGAATTGCACACATTCTGGACCATCCCGAACCTCATCACCGTGCTGCGCTTCCTTGCGGTGCCGCTGTTCGTCTGGTTCATCGCCGGGGAGGCGTACGGTGCTGCCACCATCACACTGGTGGTGCTGGGGTCCACGGACTGGGTTGACGGCTATATCGCGCGGCGCTTCAACCAGATGTCTTCCGTCGGCAAGTGGCTGGACCCCGTCGCCGACCGGCTGGCGCTCATCATCGTGGCTATCACCTTCGTTGCTGCGGGCATTGCACCGTGGTGGCTGCTGCTGTCCATCATCATTCCGGATGCCATCCTGCTGGTGTTCTCCCTGATCCTTTTCCATGGCAGCCCGGATCTTCCCGTCACGAATATCGGCAAGGTCCGCACCGCGTTGCTGCTGGTGGGAACTCCGCTGCTGCTGCTCCACAGGGTTGAAGGCTTCGGCCACGACTGGCTTCTGGCAGTGTCCTACATCATCCTGGCGGCGGGGTGCACCGGCCATGTCCTCGCCTGGTTGGGTTATATGCGGGCGGCATGGCGGAAATACAAGGCCCAGCGGGCGGCTGCCGGGGATGGGCCAAGCCGTGGTTGAGCCGGGATTGGTCCGACACCGGGCCCCTGCCGACGGGGCCTCATGGTCTGGTTAGCGATCTTCTCCGCCCTGCTCGGCGCCTTCTTCCTCGCGCTTGGAACGCAGCGCCAAGCCAGTGCGGTGCAAGCCAACACGGGCGGCCTGGCCATGAGTGTGTCCGGCTTGGTGCGGATGCTCCGGAACCCGCGCTGGGTTCTGGGGCTGTTGATGTTGGCCGTCGGCATGGGCCTGAATGTCTTCGCCTTGGTCAGCGCACCGCTGACCGTGGTGCAGCCGATCGGCGCCATCGCCTTGGTGATCACCACCATTATCAATTCGAAGGACCAGGGGATCCGGCTCAACCGCATCACCGTAGTGGCCATCTCGGCCTGCGTGGCAGGCAGCGCCGTCTTTGTCCTGCTGGCCGTCAACGTCACCGGCGCAAGCCATCAGGTGCGGGCAGATGAGGAACTCTCGGCAGTCCTGCTGCTGGCCGTTGTCATTGCCGTCTTCCTCTCATTGGAACTGATGTTCCGTCGCCGGCTTAATGCCTTCGCTTACATTCTGGGCGCCGGCATGCTGTTCGGTTTCGTCGCCGTACTGGTGCGGATCATCGGCCTGCGGTTGCTCGAACCGGGCGGTGGTTTCATTGCCAACGTGCCCATCTATACCCTTATTGCCGTCGCCGCCGCAGCCGGCTTGGGGTCTTGGTTTGTGCAGAGTGCTTACGCCAGCGGGCCGCCCGATTTGGTGATCGCCGGACTGACCGTGATCGACCCGTTGGTGGGCATCTCGATCGGCATTTTTATCCTCGGCGAACTCAGGCCCGACGTCGAGCCGGTCTTCGCGATAGGCATGGTGGGAGCGGGATTGGTTGCTATTGTTGGGGTCATCGCCCTCTCAAGGCACCATCCCGACGTCCTGCAGAAAAAAGAAGAAGCCCGGCGCCGGGCCCATGCCCCGGGCAAGAAGCCGTAGGCCCCAAGCGCCGATGGAGAAAACTGTCACAACGAACCAAGGAGTCCTGCCGCAGGTGAGCGACGACATCGGACCTAAACCCCTGAAGATCCTGATTGCTGCCGATACCTACCCGCCGGACGTCAACGGAGCGGCGGTTTTCGGATTCCGTTTGGCCACAGCGATGACCAAGCGCGGACACAGCGTGGACATCATCGCCGGGAGAAGCGACAAGGGCCCGACCTTCGTGGAACAGCGCCCGGAGGCCCAAGTGCACCGGCTGCGCTCGCACTCCGTGCCGACGCATGAGACGTGGCGCATCTGCCTGCCTTGGGAAATCAAGCGCGACATCAAACAGATCTTCGATGAGGTGCAGCCGGATGTCGTGCACATCCAATGCCATTACATGATCGGACAGGCCACCATTGCCGAAGCGGTGCGGCGCGGCATCCGCACCATTGCCACCAATCACTTCATGCCGGAGAACCTGGAGCCGTTCCTGCCATTCCCGCAGTGGTTCCTGAACATAGTGGCCAAGAATTCGTGGCGCGACATGGGCAGGATTATGGGCAAGGCAGCCGTTGTCACGACGCCGACCCCGCTGGCCGCCAAGGCGATGCGGGACCATGCCTTCCTGCACAAAGTGCTGCCCCTGTCCAACGGTATTGATGCTGCCGCCTATGAATTGGCGCCGGGGGAGACCATCGACAAACCGGAGCATCCCACGGTGTTGTTTGCAGGTCGGCTCGCGGTGGAGAAGAACGTGGACACGTTGATCGAGGCGCTGGCCATGACCGACCCCGCCCTGAATGTCCATCTCGAAATAGTCGGCGACGGCGACGAGCGGAAAAACCTCGAAGGCAGGGTTGCCGCCATGGGGCTAGGCCGGCGGGTGACTTTCCTCGGCCATGTCGACGACGACGAGCTGCGCCGGGCTTACCTGCGCGCTACTGTTTTTTGCCAACCGGGAACCGCCGAACTGCAGTCCCTGGTGTCGCTGGAGGCCATGTCCGCCAGCAAGCCGGTGGTGCTGGCCAATGCGATGGCCTTGCCGCACCTCGTGGAGGACGGAGTCAACGGGTACTTGTTTGCTCCCCGCGACCCTGCTGACCTGGCGGCCAAGCTCAATGCGGTCCTCGCGCAGAGCCCGGAGCAGATCGAGGCGATGGGTGAAGCAAGCCATGCGAAGGCGGTGCGGCACGGCATCGACGAGACTATGGACACCTTTGAGCGGCTCTACCGCGGCGGTTCCGCGGACGATTATCTTAACTAGGCCGCCGTTACGGGCAGCGCCGGTTTCAACATCGTGGCCTGCATTCAGTAACATCGTAGGGCACGGGGCGGTAGCTCAGTCGGTTAGAGCAAACGACTCATAATCGTTCGGTCGTGGGTTCAAGCCCCACCCGCCCTACAGCGTGGAACACGGACCGGATTTGGGAACCAGCTCCTGAATCCGGTCCGCTTTCGTGTAGGGCGGAATACAGAGGGGAGCAGCCTGAGACAACAAGCTGCCCAGTCACAAAAATGTGCGGAGCAACGGGTGACTGCTCCCGCCGTTCCGCACATCTGGGCCGGAGCCTCACTCCGGGTGGATCGTGCCTGGTCTAGTCATAGTCATGGTGATGGTGCCCGTTATCGCAGTCCCTGTACCAGCCGTAATCCCAGTCACCGTGGTGGCGGTGCCAGCCGTATTCCCAGTCGCACCGGTCGTGATGCCGACGGTGTCCCCGGTCGTGGTCACGATGGTCACGATGGTCGCGATGGTCGCCCCGGTCGCCCCGGTGGTCTCGGTCGTGGTCCCTGCCCCGGTCGTGGTCTCTGCCCCGGTCGTGGTCTCTGCCCCGGTCGTGGTCATGACCGTAGTTGCTGGTGGACACGCTTTGAACCGTGCTCGCCGACGCAGGAGCGGCGGTCATTGCCAAGCCCGTGAAGCCGAATGCAGCAACAAGCAGCGAGGACCCGACAATGCGCAGCTTTGTGTAGTACATGGTGTATCTCTTTTCCCGTTTTACCTCTACAGCGGATGGATTCTGCGCTGTAGTTCCGGACAAGAAAAACGCTACTCAGCCCTGTGATGGGCATCACCAGTTAAAGCATTTGTTACGAGGTGAACCGTCGCGACACGCCAGCGGATGAAACGCGCGGTTAAATGTGCAACTGCGAGTTGCGTGGGGCTCTAATAAGCGGGTTGGCATGGTTGCTAAAGCGCACCAAACACGTCCGAATATTAACGTTCTATCAGGCAACATCTGGTGCTCGTCCGCCCGAAACTTCAGCGCCGTTGTTGCGCCCCGTTGGCACCAAAATCGGCAGAGCCCGCTGATGGAACCGAATGAGGAGAACGGATACCGCAACCGCCTCAGGGCGGAAGAGGGTGAAACCGTTGCCTGGGGCCTCGTTCTTACGCTATGTTACTGCTCAGTAACTTCGCGGCGCCCCGCTCGTATCTGCCCCGGCGCCTGCCAGACTGAAAAGGAAGCCAGCATGGGCCAGCGCGTCATCGATCCGAACGATCTTCCCTACGCCGACGGAGACTTCTATGCCTTCGAGTCGCTGCTCTCTGAGGCGGAACGTGCCCGGCTGCGCGATGTGCGTGACTGGCTGGCCAAGGAAGTCCGCCCGATCGCGGTCGACTGTTGGAACCGGGCTGAGTTCCCGATGGAAATCATCCCGAAACTGGCGGAGCTGGACATAGTCAGCCCGGTCCGTCGGCAGGGATGCTCGAATCTGTTCGCCGGCCTCATGCACGCAGAATTCACCCGCGCGGACGCCTCCATTGCCACGTTCATGGGCGTCCATGACGGGCTGTTCACCGGATCAATTGAAGCGCTGGCGTCGAAAGAGCAGCAGGACGCCTGGCTGCCGGACATCTATGCCATGAAGAAGATCGGCGCCTTCGGCCTCACGGAACCGCTGGGCGGCTCCGACGTCGCAGGCGGCACCCGCACCACCGCCCAGCGCGACGGAGGCAACTGGATCCTGAACGGCGCCAAGCGCTGGATCGGCAACGCGACCTTCTCGGATTGGGTGGTCATCTACGCTCGCGACGTGGCCGACAATCAGGTGAAGGGCTTCCTGGTGGATACATCCACGCCCGGATACAGCGCGACAAAAATCGAGAACAAGATCAGCCTGCGGACGGTGCAGAACGCGGACATCACGCTGGAGAACCTCGTGGTGTCCGATGACTTCCATCTCAAGGGCGCCAACAGTTTCCGGGACACCAACAAGGTCCTGAAGGTAACCCGGCTCGGGGTGGCCTGGCAGGCGGTAGGGCAGCAGTTGGCTGCCTTCGATGTGGCGCGGCGCTATGCAGTGGAGAGGCACCAGTTCGGAAAGCCGCTGGCGTCCTTCCAGCTGGTGCAGGATCAACTGGTTCAGATCCTCGGCAATGCTGTGGCGTCGATGGGCATGATGGTCCGGTTGGCGCAGATGGAGGACGCCGGCCAAGCCAAGGACGAGCACTCGGCGCTGGCCAAGGCGTTCACCACGGCGCGGATGCGCGAAAGCGTTGCTCTGGGCCGTGGCATCCTGGGCGGAAACGGCATCGTTGCCGACTATGAGATGGCCAAGATCTTTGCCGACGCCGAAGCCATCTACTCCTATGAAGGGACCCACGAAATCAATTCTCTGGTCACCGGACGGGCCATTACCGGACTGGCAGCGTTCGTCTAACCGTCCGGCACCGGCAGCAACACCGACGGCCGCAGGTCCAGGACGAACTGCAGGGGATTGATATAGGTCTCGCCGCGGCGCACTCCCCAGTGCAAGCAGGCGGACGGACAATGTCCGCTTTCGGTCACCTGTCCCACCGGTTCGCCGGCGGAGACAGCGTCGCCGGCCCGCAGCTCGGATTCCACCGCCAGTAAGCTGCTGCGCAGCCCGTTGCCATGATCAACCGTGATCACCGGGCGGTCCACGACCCAGCCGGAGAAGCTGATTCGGCCGTCGGCGGGAGAGAGGACCGTGGTCCCTGCCGGAACGGCTAAGTCGACCCCGCGATGGCCGCTCGACCATGGTTCGGGCGGCGGGTCAAAGCTGCGCAGCACGGCGGGTGCCGGGGTGACGGGCCAGTTCCACGGCGGATCGGCTGTGTTGACGGCCGGGATGACCGGACCGGCCGCCAGCAACAGCATGGCTAAGGCCGCGGCGGCTGCGCAGCGAGTGAAGGATTGCTTCATGCCACCCATCGTCACCGCAGGCGCAGGCTCGGTGTCGATGCTTGCCCACCGTGTGCGCAAATCCGCCGGGGCTGGCGGCTGTGGAGGACCGGTACGGGCGGGAACGGTCCGCCTCCTGTAGTACACTGGGCGAAGCAGTTTTCCGTCCATGACGCATGTCCGGACAGAGGCTGACTACGCGTGTCTGAAATCCACCGTCGCAATTTCGCTGCGATGGAATGTGCCCAGGCGGTCCGGAAACCCGGTCCGGGCGCATGCACCGCCGTCCAGGCGGAGCCGACAGACGCCAGGAGCTTCGCCCGCCGGGCGAGAAGCTAATAACCGTCTATGAGGCAGCAGACCAGGCACCGCCGGATGCTGCCGGAAGGAGTGACGACATGCCAGTCGTTACCATGCGCCAGCTGCTCGACAGCGGCGTGCATTTCGGTCACCAGACCCGCCGTTGGAACCCGAAGATGAAGCGCTTCATCTTCACCGAGCGCAACGGCATCTACATCATCGACCTGCAGCAGTCGCTGTCCTACATCGACCGCGCCTACGAGTTCGTCAAGGCCACCGTTGCCCACGGCGGCACCGTGCTCTTTGTCGGCACCAAGAAGCAGGCCCAGGAAGCCATCGCCGAGCAGGCCACCCGCGTTGGCCAGCCGTACGTCAACCAGCGTTGGCTCGGCGGCATGATGACCAACTTCCAGACCGTCTCCAAGCGCATCTCGCGCCTGAAGGAACTCGAAGAGATCAACTTCGACGACGTTGCTGCCTCCGGCCGCACCAAGAAGGAACTGCTCCTGCTGCAGCGCGAGAAGAACAAGCTCGAAACCACGCTGGGCGGCATCCGCAACCTCACCAAGACCCCCTCGGTCATCTGGATTGTGGACACCAAGAAGGAACACCTGGCCGTCGACGAGGCCCAGAAGCTCGGCATCCCCGTTGTTGCCATCCTGGACACCAACTGCGATCCGGACGAGGTCGACTTCCCGATCCCGGGCAACGACGACGCCATCCGCTCCGTCAACCTGCTGACCCGCGTGGTCGCCGACGCCGTTGCCGAGGGCCTCATCGCCCGTAACAACCGCGCCGCCGGCAACGCCGAAGCTCCGGCCGAGCCGATGGCCGAGTGGGAGCGCGAACTGCTCGAGGGCGCAGCCGAAGCACCGGCCGCCGCTGCCGGTGCTCCGGCAGCCGAAGCACCGGCTGCTGACGCTGCCGCCGCCGAAGCACCGGCTGCTGAGGCCCCGGCTGCCGACGCTGCCGCCGCCGAAGCACCGGCTGCTGAGACCCCGGCTGTCGAAGCACCCGCCGCGGACACCGAGAAGTAAATCCGACTCAACCGGCGGCGCCTTGTGCGCCGCCGGACTTCCGCTGGCGGCCGGGCCCATTGACGGCCCGCCGCCAGCGGCACCGCACACTACGTATTACGGGAGGACTGGAGTCCAAATGGCGAACTACACCGCTGCTGATATCAAGGCACTGCGCGAGCGCACTGGCGCCGGCATGATGGATGTCAAGAAGGCCCTGGACGAGGCCAATGGAGATGCCGAGAAGGCCATTGAGCTGATCCGCATCAAGGGTCTGAAGGGCGCCACCAAGCGCGAAGGCCGCTCCACCGCCGAAGGCCTGGTTGCTGCCAAGGTCATCGACGGAACCGTCGGTGTCATGATCGAGGTCAACTGCGAGACCGACTTCGTCGCCAAGTCCGCCAAGTTCATTGAACTCGCTGACAAGGTACTGGCCGTGGCCGTTGAATCAGGTGCCGCGGACCTCGAGTCGCTGCTGGCGGCAAACGCCGACGGCAAGCCGCTGGGCGACGTCGTCGTCGAAGAAGGCGCTGTGCTGGGCGAAAAGGTCATCGTCCGTCGCGTGGCCCGCATCGAAGGCAAGACCGTCGATGCTTACCTGCACAAGACGTCCAAGGATCTGCCGGCTCAGGTTGGCGTCCTCTTCGCTGTCGACGGCGAAGGTGACTCGGCCTTCGAGGCCGCCCACGACGTCGCAGTGCACAGCGCTGCCTTCGCACCGACCTACCTGACCCGCGAAGAGGTCCCGGCCGAGACGGTGGAGAACGAACGCCGCATCGCCGACGAGACCGCACGCGCCGAGGGCAAGCCCGAGGCCGCGCTCAGCAAGATCGTCGAAGGCCGGCTGAACGGTTTCTTCAAGGAGATCGTGCTGCTGGACCAGCCGTTTGCCAAGGACCCGAAGAAGTCCGTCGGCAAGGTGCTGGAAGAGGCCGGCGTCAACGCAACCGCCGTTGCCCGCTTCCGCGTCGGAGCGTAACCTCGGTCCAACCGCCAAAGGCGAACTGACTGATTTCACATGACGAGGGGGTGGTCACCAACCGGTGACCATCCCTTTTTCATGTCCGGATCAGCAGCTGGCCGCACCGCGCGGCAGCCGCTAAGCCTTCACGTAATCTTTTCCCCAGAACCACGCACGCCGGGAGGCACCATGGAATCCCAGACCACCCAGACCACCACCGATACCGTCAAGCGCCGCCGTGTGCTGCTGAAGCTGTCCGGCGAAGTATTCGGCGGAGGCAAGCTCGGCGTCGATCCGGACACCGTCCGCGGTATCGCCAAGCAAATCGCCGCCACCGTGGAGCAGGTGGAAGTAGCGATCGTCGTTGGCGGCGGCAACTTCTTCCGCGGGGCCGAACTCTCGACGTCGGGCATGGACCGTTCCCGGGCCGACTACATGGGCATGCTCGGTACCGTGATGAACTGCCTGGCCCTGCAGGACTTCCTCGAGCAGGCCGGCGTGGACACCCGCGTGCAGAGCGCCATCACCATGGGTCAGGTGGCCGAGGCCTACATTCCGCGCCGGGCCATCCGGCACATGGAAAAGGGCCGCGTGGTCATCTTCGGCGCCGGCGCCGGCTTGCCCTATTTCTCCACGGACACGGTGGCCGCCCAGCGCGCACTCGAGGTGCACGCCGACGTCGTCCTGATGGCCAAGAACGGCGTGGACGGCGTCTACACGGCGGATCCCAAGAAGGACCCGGCTGCCGAAAAGCTGGACACCTTGACCTACGACGAAGCGATGCGCCGGAACATCCGGGTCATGGACCAGACCGCCTTCAGCCTGTGCCGCGACAATAAGCTCTCCATGGTGGTCTTCGGGATGGAGGGCGAAGGCAACGTGACGCGCGCCATTTTGGGCGAGCAGATCGGCACCTACGTCACCGCCTGAGCGTCGCAGGCCCAGCGGCCGGATAGCCTAGGATGGAAAGCAGAGCCAGGACCGCGGACACCGCGGAGTGAACGAAGGACGTGAAGGAGAGACCGTGATAGACGAGACGCTGCGCGAAGCTGCCGAAAAGATGGACAAAGCAGTCGAAGTGGCCAAGGAAGATTTCGCCACCATTCGCACCGGCCGCGCCAATCCGTCGCTGTTTTCCAAGGTCACGGTGGACTACTACGGTTCGCCGACCCCGCTGCAGCAGCTGGCGTCTTTCCAGAACCCTGAACCCCGCACGCTGCTGATCACCCCGTACGACAAGGCGGCGCTGAACGATATCGAGAAGGCCCTGCGCGATTCCGATGTGGGTGCGAATCCGGCCAACGACGGCGTGGTGATCCGCGTGGTCCTGCCCGAGCTGACCATGGAACGCCGCAAGGAGTACGTCAAGGTAGTCCGGGGCAAGGCCGAAGACGCCAAGGTTTCCATCCGCAACATCCGCCGCAAGGCGATGGACACCATCGGCAAGATGGTCAAGGACGGCGACGTCGGCGAAGACGAGGGCAACCGGGCCGAAAAGGACCTGGACGCCAAGACCAAGTCGCACACGGACAACGTGGACGAGCTCCTCAAGCGCAAGGAAGCCGAGCTGCTCGAGGTCTGATGAGTACGGACCAGCCTCAACCCGTGGCTGGCGGTTCGCCCACTCCGGCGGCTGGTCCGGGATCCCAGCCGGGCAGGCCCGGCCGGCGTGCGCTGCGTGCCGCCGCCAAGCCTTCCCGCGCCGGACGCAATCTGCCGGCAGCCATCGCCGTCGGACTCGCCCTGATGGCTATTGTCCTGGTCGGGCTATTCCTCCTGCCCAGTACGCTCGTCGTGGTGGTGGCGGGGTTCTCCGCCGTCGGCGTCTGGGAGGTTTCCCGGGCCCTGACGGTGAAAAACATCAAGGTGCCGCTGCCGCCGCTGTTCGCCGGAGCCCTGGCCATGCCCGTGGCCGCCTACTACGGCGGACCGGAGGGGCTGGCCTTCGCACTGGTGGTGACGTGTGTGGCCCTGATGGTGTGGAAGTGCCTAGACAGTACCGACGGCGCGGTCCGCAGCGTGCTCAGTGGCACTTTCATCCTTTGCTGGGTGCCGTTCTTCATCAGCTTTGCGCTGCTGTTGCTGCTGGAGGAATCGGGTGCGTTGAAGGTTGCCACCATGCTGCTGCTGGTGGTCTCCAACGACACCTTCGGCTACATCGTGGGCGTACTGTTTGGCAAGCATCCGATGGCGCCCAAGATCAGCCCCAAGAAGTCTTGGGAAGGTTTTGCCGGTTCGGTCTGCGGCGCCATTCTCGTCGGCGTTCTGTGCTCCGTTCTCCTGCTGGACTTGCAGTGGTGGTTCGGGCTGGTGCTTGCGGTCGCCACCGTCGCCGCTTCCACCGTGGGCGACTTGGCCGAATCCATGGTCAAGCGCGAACTGGGCATCAAGGACATGAGCAACATCCTGCCGGGCCACGGCGGGGTGATGGACCGGCTGGATTCCATCGTGTTTGCGGCTCCGGTCGCCTACCTGCTGGCATCGCTGCTCGCCCCGGGAGCCGTGTAGGTGCGCCGGATGCCCCGGAATCGGCACCATCCCGGCATAGACTGGGCACCGTAGACAAGCGGAACCGTTTTGAAGGAACAGGAACTTACAGGACACCATGGCGCGACGAACCATTGAAGCCGGCAAGGGCAGTGCCCCGTTCGACCATGTGGACCGGCGGGACTTCGGCTACAACGCCCGCCAAGTGGACGACTTCCTCGGACGGGCCAGGGAGTATTACAACAACCCCGAGCCCGACGACGTCCCGATCACCAGCCGCGATGTGCGGGCCATGACGTTCGATCCGGCCAAGGGCGGTTACGACCCGCGCGCGGTGGATGCCGCACTCGACCGGCTGGAGGACGTTTTCGCCCAGCGGGAACGCGACGCGCTGATCAGGCGTGAGGGCGAGCAAGCCTGGCTGACGCAGATTGGCCGCACCTCCGCAATGCTGCGCGCCCGGTTGCACCGCGCCCCCGGAGAACGCTTCCGCCGCCCCACGAAGCGGAATGCGGTCAGCTATGACATCGAGGACGTGGACGCGCTCTGCGTGGAACTACTGGGCTATTTTGAGCACGACCAGCCGATGAGCGTGGACGTGGTCCGCCGCGCCGTGTTCCGCGAAGCCAAGGGCAAGGACGGCTACGAGGAAAACCAGGTGGATGCCTTCCTGGACGGCGTGGTCGAGCTGATGGCGTCCATCGACTAACTAACCAACCCGCGGCCCGGATCAATTCGCGGGACCGGGGTCAGAGCGCGGGGCCGGCCTTGCCGGGCCGGCCGACCGGATCCCGGTCTTCTGCACGTTCGGGGGTGTGCAGCCGCGCCATCACCCGGGCAACCGTCGCCGGCCTGCGCCTGGCGGTGGCCCGGGAAACGGCCACGGTGACCAGGAACGCCGCCGGGACGGTCCACGCTGCAGGCTGACCCAGCGGCTCCGCCCACCCGCCCAGGGCCGGCCCGGCCACGGTGGCCGCCAGCAGCGAACCGCCACAGAGCACGGCTCCGGACACCATGCCTGCCATCGCGCCGATGTCGGTGAGACCGCGCCACCAGATGCCCAGCAGCAGCAACGGGCAGATTGTGGACGCGGTGAAGGCGAACACCGCGCCGACGCTGCCGGCCAAGCCCAGCGATTCGGTGCCCATCGCGATGCCGAGCGGGACGATGGCCGACAACACCGCGGCCAGCCGGAAACCCTTGACATTGCCGCGGAACAGATCTTGGCTGACTACTCCGGCCAGCGACACCACCAGCCCGGATGTGGTGGAGAGAAACGCGGCGAAAGCGCCCGCCACCACGCACGCGCTCATGAGGTCGCCGGCCAGCCCGTCCACAATCCGCCCCGGTAACAGCAGCACGGTGGCATCGGACTGGCCCCCGTCCGCAAGCCGGGGCGTATGCAGGCGGCCGAGCACGCCATAGATGGTGGGGAAGAGGTAGAACAGCGCCAGCAGGCCCAGCACCAGCTGCGTGGTGCGGCGGGCCGCGGCGCCGTCGGGGTTGGTATAGAAGCGAACCAACACATGGGGCAGGCCCAGGGTGCCGAAGAGCAGCGCCACGATCAGCGAAATATTCCGGTAGAGTGATGCATCGCCGGAGACGTCCAGCGCCGGATCGAAGGCCGCGCCGCCGCCGGTGGGCGATTGGCCCGAACCGGTCAGGACCAGCAGGATGAAGACCACCGGGACGGCCAAGGCGGTGAGTTTGAGCCAGTACTGGAAGGCCTGGACAAAGGTGATGGAGCGCATGCCGCCCGTCACCACCGACAGCACCACCACGACGACGACGATGACGGCGCCGGCCCATCCCGGCAACCCGGTGGCGATGCGCATGGTGAGGGCGGCCCCGTGCAGCTGGGGCACAATATAGAGCCAGCCGACAGCAACCACGAGCAGACTGGTCACGCGCCGGGCCGCGGTGGAGTCGAGCCGGGCCGCGGCGAAGTCCGGAATCGTGTACGCGCCGGAGCGGCGAAGCGGTGCGGACACGAACAGCAGCAGCATCAGGTAGCCGGCGGTATAGCCGACCGGGAACCACAGTGCGTCGATGCCCGAGATCAGGATCAGCCCGGCCACGCCTAGGAAGCTGGCCGCGGAGATGTATTCACCACCGATTGCTGACGCGTTCCACCAGGGCTTGACCGTCCGCGAGGCGACATAAAAGTCGCCGGTAGTTCGGGAAATCCGCAGTCCGTAGATCCCAATCAGCACGGTGGCGGCACACACCGCTGCCACCGCTGCCAGACCGACGGCCGTGTTCACTGCTTGGTCCCCGGATCGGTCCAGTCTGCCGTCAATTCGCGGAATTTGCGCTCGTTGCGTGCGGCTGCACGGTTGTACAGCGCGGCGCAGGCCAGAATGACCGGGTAGATGCCGATGCCCAGCAGCAGCCAGGGGAGCGGGATGGTGGCAATCGTCAGGGTGGCAGTGACAGGCACCACGGCAATCAGTACTGCCACGCCCAGCAGGATCAGCCCGAAGCCGGCCGCCACGACGACGGCCAGGCGCAGTTGGGAACGGACCAAGGACCGGACGAAGAGCTCGCCGATCTCGGACTGCTCGGCCAGCTCATGCGAGAAGGTGTAGCCGCCGGGCGGCTGAGGTGCGGCCGACCGTGGCGCCACGACGCGGACACGCCGGCGGAAGCTGCCCGACGGGAGCTCGGCATCGCCGTCGGGCAGCGGGGCACCGCCGTCGGGAAGCCAGGCCTCTTTGCCACGGTCCGGGCCACAGCTCATCCGCGGGGCCTGACCCGGGTGGCTTCCAGCTTGTCCCGGACGGCGGGCAGGTGCCGGCGGCTAACCGGCAGCTCGGCGCCGCCGACCAGAATGCTGGCCCTGCCGGCGCTCATCCGCATCTGCTGGATCTGGTCCATGGCCACCAGATAGGAACGATGGATCCGGATATAGCCGGCGTCGGCCCACTGGCGCTCCAGGTCGTTCAACGGCACACGGATCAGGTAGCTTGCTTCGGCCGTGTGCAGCCGGGCGTAGTCGCCCTGGGCCTGCACGTATTTGATCTCGTCGCGCCGGATCATCTTGGTGACGCCGCCCTGGTCCACGGTGATGACTTCCGGCTTGGCCGCACTGCCGTCTTCCATCAGTTCGCAGATCCGGCGCACCGATTCCGCCAGCCGGTCTGCGCGCACGGGCTTGAGTAAATAGTCCACGGCCGCCAGTTCGAACGCCTGCAGCGCCTTGTCCTCGTCGGCGGTCACGAACACGACGGCGGGCGGTCGGCTGAAGCGCGAAATGACCTTGGCGATGTCCAGCCCGGTCAACGCCGGCATGTGGATGTCCAGGAAGAGCGCATCGACGTCGTGCCGCTCCAGTGCGCGGAGTGCTTCGGCCCCGCTGGTGGCTTTGTGGATTTCCCCGATCCGGGAATCCTGCCCCAGCAAGTACGCCAGGGCCTCGACGGCGGGGGCTTCGTCATCGGCGACAACCACATTGACCATGGGCCACAGTCTATTAGGCTGAAGCGGGCCACGCGGCTCCCGCCGCGGGCAGGCTTATTCCACCCGGTTGCCGGGCTGAAACTTCGGCACCCGCAGGGTGACCAGCGTACCGGCGCCGGGGGCGGTGTGGATGACCAGTCCGTGTTCTTCGCCGTAGACCTGGCGCAGCCTCACGTCCACATTGCGCAGGCCCACGTGGTCGCCTTCGGTGTGGCCGGCCAGCACGGCGCGCAGCCGCTCCGGATCCATGCCCACGCCGTCGTCTTCTATGGTCACCTCGGCATAGGCGCCCGCGTCCTGGGCAGTGATGGTGATCCGGCCGGGGCCTTCCTTGGCTTCCAGCCCGTGCCGCACTGCGTTTTCCACCAGCGGCTGCAGGGACAGGAACGGGATGACGGTGCTGAGCACCTCCGGACCGATCTGCAGGCTGACCTTGAGCCGGTCGCCGAACCTGGCACGTTCAAGCAGCAGGTAGCGGTCGATCGACTTCAGCTCCTCGGCCAGCGTGGTGAAGTCGCCGTGCCGGCGGAAGGAGTAGCGGGTGAAGTCGGCGAACTCGATCACCAGGTCCCGTGCGCGCGCAGGATCGGTGAGGATGTAGGACGCGATGGCGTTCAGCGCGTTGTAGATGAAATGCGGGCTGATCTGCGCCCGGAGCGCCCTGACCTCGGCCTCCATCAACAAGGTTCGCGAGGTGTCCAGCTCGGCGAGCTCGATCTGGGTGGCCACCCAGGCCGCGACTTCGGTGGTGGCCCGCACCAACGAAGCCGCCACGTGTCCGGTATAGGCGCCGACGGTGCCCACCACGCGGTCCTGGACCCGGATCGGGGCGAAGACCGCTTCCGGCAATTCGTGCCGGGCGCCGGTATCCGGCGGGACCCGGCCGTCCGGCAGCAGTTGATTGCCGCGGAATACCTGGGTGCGTCCGGATTTCATCGTCTTGCCGGCCAGCCGCAGGGCCGACTCCGGTGGCTGGCCGGCCCCGTCCCAGCCGAGCACATCGTCCGGGCCGGTCAGTACCAAGACGTCGGATCCCAACAACCCGCGCAGATGCCTGCTGGCCTTGGCCGCGCCGGTTGGCGTCAGCCCGGAGCGCAGGTACTGTCCGGCGAGTCCGGCGGTGTGGAGCGTGGCATAGGTGGCGCGATCCGCCTCGGAACCCAGGTCCCGGTGCGACCGGGTCAGCTTGAACCCCACCAGCGCAATCGTCACCACGGCCACGGCGGCAATGGCGGCGATGATCGCGATGTCCACGGCCGGGCTGAGCATGCTGACAAGCCTAGCGGCAGGCCCGTTCGGCGGCGTGCAGTTCGTCGCAGATGAGCGCCGTTCACCGCAGCCGGAGAACCGTTGAGCGATGCACTCCGCACGGCCGCTGGTCTCCGGAACCGCGAGCTAGCAGAGTGAGCGCAGTCACACTCTGCGTGTGCCCGATGAGGAGGAAAAAATGGGTAACGACCCCAACCCGGACGCCGGCACCGCCGCGGCCGTGGACTTCCAGGTGGTCCAGAGCAGTCCGGAGTTCACCGAACTCCGCAGGCGCCACCGTTCGTTTGTGTTCCCGATGGCAGTGGCCTTCCTGCTGTGGTATTTCGCCTATGTGCTGTTGGCCGACTACGCGCACGATTTCATGTCCACCAAGCTCTGGGGCAACATCAACGTCGGCTTGGTGCTGGGCCTGCTGCAGTTCGTGAGCACGTTCGCCATCACTACCTGGTACGTCCGCTACGCGAACAAAAAGCTGGACCCGATCGCCACTGACATCCGCCACAGCCTCGAAGACGAGGGCGTCGGCCTACCGGAGGACACCAAATGAGCCACGCCGTGCACATTCCGCTGGCCGTCACGGCGGATGACATCAAGGATTCCACCTGGATCAACATCCTGATCTTCGCCCTGTTTGTCGGCGTGACCCTGGTAGTGGTGCTGCGGGCCAGTCGGAACAACAAGACCGCGGCCGACTACTACGCGGCCGGCCGGTCCTTCAGCGGCGGCCAGAACGGTACCGCCATTGCCGGCGACTACCTCTCGGCGGCGTCTTTCCTGGGCATCTGCGGCGCGATCGCGATCAACGGGTACGACGGCTTCCTGTACTCGATCGGCTTCCTGGTGGCCTGGCTGGTGGCCCTGCTGCTGGTGGCCGAACTGCTGCGCAACACCGGCAAGTTCACCATGGCCGACGTGCTCTCCTTCCGGCTGCGGCAGCGCCCGGTGCGGATTGCCGCGGCCATCACCACGCTGGCCGTGTGCTTCTTCTACCTGCTGGCGCAGATGGCCGGAGCCGGCGCCCTGGTCTCGCTGCTGATCGGGATTGACTCCAGGTTGGGACAGTCGCTGGTGATCACCGTCGTCGGCGCACTGATGATCCTCTACGTACTGGTCGGCGGCATGAAGGGCACCACTTGGGTGCAGATCATCAAGGCCTGCCTGCTGATCGCCGGTGCGTTTATCATGACCGTGTGGGTGCTGGCGCTGCACGGCTTCAACCTGTCCGAGCTGCTGGGTGCCGCCGTGGAAACCGCCGGCAACCCCGAGCTGCTCAACCCAGGCCTGCAGTACGGCGTCTCGGAGGCGTCCAAGCTGGACTTCATCTCGCTGGCGCTGGCCCTGGTGCTGGGCACCGCGGCCCTGCCGCACGTGCTGATGCGCTTTTACACCGTGCCCACGGCCAAGGAGGCCCGCAGGTCCGTGGTTTGGGCCATCTGGCTGATCGGCGCGTTCTACCTCTTCACCCTGGTGCTGGGCTACGGCGCCGCTGCACTGATCGGTCCGGAAGCCATCAAGAGCGCCCCGGGCGGGGTCAACTCCGCCGCACCGCTGCTGGCCTTCGCACTGGGAGGTCCGGTGCTGCTGGGCCTGATCTCGGCCGTGGCCTTCGCCACCATCCTGGCTGTGGTGGCCGGGCTGACCATCACCGCGGCTGCCTCTTTCGCGCACGATATATATGCGAACGTGGTGCGCAAGGGCCAGGTCGACTCGGCCGGCGAGGTCAAGGTGGCCCGCCGCACCGTGGTGGTCATCGGCGTCGTCTCGATCCTCGGCGGTATCGGCGCGCAGGGCCAGAACGTGGCCTTCCTGGTGGCGCTGGCCTTCGCGGTGGCCGCCTCGGCCAACCTGCCCACCATCGTCTACTCGCTGTTCTGGAAGCGCTTCACCACCCAGGGTGCGGTGTGGAGCATGTACGGCGGCCTCGGCGCGGCCATCGTCCTGATCGTGTTCTCGCCGGTGGTCTCCGGAAAGGAGACGTCGATGATCCCCAGCGCGGACTTCGCCATCTTCGGGCTCAACAACCCGGGCATCGTCTCCATCCCGCTCGCGTTCTTCCTCGGCTGGCTGGGCACCGTGCTGGACAAGAACCGCGAGGACGCATCCAAGCAGGCCGAGATGGAGGTCCGTTCGCTCACCGGCGTCGGTGCCGAGAAGGCGGTGGACCACTAAAACAACGACGGCGGTGCGCACCGGCCCCGGTGCCCCGCCACCCCACCACGCGGGCCCGGCAGGTGACTGCCGGGCCCGCGTGGCTCTGCCTCGGGATCAGCCGGAGTGCGCCAGACGCACCGGTTCCGAGACAATTTTGCCCTCCCGGGTGCTGAGGCCCGGAAGCAGTTCCGGCCGTATCCGGGACGCGGAGTCGAAGCCCTCGTCAGCGATCAGTTTTGCGTAGGGGAGCGTGGCGTTGGTCAACGCATAGGTGGAGGTGCGCGGGACGGCCCCGGGCATATTGGCCACGCAGTAGAAGACCGCATCATGGACTTTGAACGTGGGATCAGCGTGCGTGGTGGGCCTCGAGTCCTCGAAGCAGCCGCCCTGGTCGATGGCAATGTCCACCAGCACCGCCCCCGGCCGCATCTGGCTGACCATCTCGTTGGTCACCAGCTTCGGTGCTTTGGCGCCGGGAATCAACACCGCTCCGATGACCAGGTCCGCGGCCAGGACGGCTTCCCGCAGCTCCAACGCGTTGCTGGCCAGCGTCACTACCCGGCCCTGATACTGGTCGTCGAGCTGCTGCAGCCGGCGGATGTTGGTGTCCAACACGGTGACATTGGCCCGCATGCCCACCGCCACGGACACCGCATTGGCTCCCGCCACGCCGGCGCCGATCACCACGACGTCGGCATGCTGGGTGCCGGGCACACCGCCCATCAGCACGCCGCGTCCACCCAGCGGCTGCATCAGCGAGTACGCACCCACCTGAGTGGCGAGCCTGCCGGCGACTTCGGACATCGGGGCCAGCAGCGGCAGCGACCGGTCGGGCAGTTGGACGGTTTCATAAGCAATTGCGGTGGTGCCGCGGGAGCACAGCTCTTCGGTAAGTGCGGGGTCGGCAGCAAGATGCAGATAGGTGAACAGCGTCAGGTCGCTGCGGAGCCGGTGGTATTCCTCCGCCACCGGCTCTTTAACCTTCAGCACCAGCTCTGCCTCCGCCCAGACGGCGTCTGCCGAGTCGACGATGCTGGCGCCAGCCGCTGCGTAGTCCTCGTCGGTAATGGAGGAGCCCAGGCCTGCCCCTGCCTCCACCAAGACGTGGTGGCCGGCGGTGTTCAGCTCATGGACCCCGGGCGGCGTGATGGCCACCCGGAATTCATTGTTCTTGACCTCGCGTGGCACTCCAATGCGCATGGACGCCGTCCCTTCTGGTCGGGCCGCCGGCGTGCAGTGGGTTCGAACATCACCGGGCCGGCGGTATAGGACTTGCTCGATGGACCGAGCTTACAGCCAGCCGCGCCTACAGCCGGCCGCGCTTGCGGCTAGTTGGCGGGACGGGCTCCACGGGAGAGCAGCGGCTCGATCCGGAACGGGATCAGCTCGTGCATGGCCAGCGACGTGTCGGTCCGTTCGACGCCGTCGATGGCCAGGATGGTTGCGTTGATCCGGAACAGGTCCTCGGCGCCCTCCGAGACCACGCGGGCCAGGATGTCCGCCTGCCCGGTGACGCCGAAGGCTTCCAGCACTTCCGGAATGCGGGCCAGCTGGTCGGTGATTTGCTGCAGTTTCGGCTGGTGCACGTGGATGTGGATGAAGGCCGCCAGCGGGTAGCCCAGCGCGGCCGGATTGATCCGCCGCTCGAAGGAGAGGAACACCTGTTCCTGTTCCAGGCGGGACATGCGTGCCTGCACCGTGTTGCGGGAGAGGCCGAGCTTTTGCGCCAGGGCCACAACGGTCAGCCGGGGATCCTGCGCCAGTGCTCCGAGCAGTCGCAGGTCGGTGCCATCCAGGTTCCGCATAATGCGCAGGCTAGCACGCCCATTCCCAGCTGGACAGGGCACACTGCTCAATCCTGCCGCTGATCATTGCGCTACTTGCGGGACGTGAGTAGTGTCACAAACACCCGCGGGCAAAGGTGCCGGCGGAGCTGTTCGGTGCCGGGGATCCACAAGATCCACCGGCCTGAAGACGCAAAGGGAGTGGCGAAAGTGTCCTTACCAGGCACGGACCCGACCGGTCCGCTCAATGATGAAAGCTATATCCAACTGCTCGCTCCGGACGGTACGCGGACAGCCAGCGAGGAGTTCGACCCCTGGCTGGAGGATATCGACGGCGACCGGCTCGCCGCCCTCTACCAGGACATGGTGGTGGTCCGCCGGCTGGACCAGGAAGCCACCGCCCTGCAGCGGCAGGGAGAGCTGGCCTTGTGGCCGCCGCTGCTGGGACAGGAAGCGGCCCAGATCGGTTCCGGCCGAGCCCTGCGCAAGGACGACTTCGTCTTCTCCAGTTACCGCGAAAACGGCGTTGCTTACTGCCGCGGTGTGGACCTGACGGACATGATCCGGGTGTGGCGCGGCAACAGGCCTTCCGGCTGGGATCCGTATGAGATCAATATGGCCGCCCCGCAGGTGATCATCGGGGCGCAAACGCTCCATGCCACCGGTTATGCCATGGCCGCCAAATTCGACGGCGACGACGCGGTGGCCGTCACGTATTTCGGCGACGGCGCCACCAGCCAAGGCGACGTGAACGAGGCCATGGTCTTCGCGGCGAGCTTCCAGGCCCCGGTGATCTTCTTCTGCCAGAACAACCAGTGGGCGATCTCCGAACCGGTCTCGCTGCAGGCCCAGGGCAAACTATCCGACCGTGCCCCGGGGTTCGGCATTCCCAGTTACCGGGTGGACGGCAATGACGTCCTGGCCTGTCTGGCCGTGACCCGCAAGGCGCTCCACCACGCACGCCTCGGCGGCGGTCCGTCCTTCATCGAGGCGGTCACCTACCGGATGGGGCCGCATACGACGGCGGATGACCCCACCCGCTACCGCGACGCCAACGAGCTCGAGGACTGGAAGCGCCGCGATCCGATCGACCGGCTGGCCGCCCTGCTGAGCGCCGAAGGGCTGCTCGACGAAGGGCTGCGGCAACGGGTCCAGAAGGCCGCGGACGCCGCCGCCGCCGAGATGCGCGCCGGCTGCACCAACATGGCCGAACCCGCCGACCTTGAACTGTTCGACAACGTCTACGCCGCACCGCATCCGGTGCTGGCACGCCAGCGCCGGCACTACGAGCGCTACCTTGATTCATTCGAAGCTGCCGAAGGGGGCCAGCGATGACCACCATGACGTTCGGGCGGGCCATCAACACCGGGCTGCGCAAGGCCATGGAGAACGACCCCAAGGTGGTGATTATCGGCGAGGATATTGGCGCCCTGGGCGGCGTCTTCCGCATCACCGATGAACTGCAGAAGGACTTCGGGGCGCACCGGGTGATCGACGCTCCGCTGGCCGAATCAGCCATCCTGGGCACCGCCGTCGGGATGGCCTACCGCGGCTACCGGCCGGTCTGCGAAATCCAGTTCGACGGGTTCATCTACCCGGCGTTCGACCAGATTGTCAGCCAGGTGGCCAAACTGCACTACCGCACCCGCGGCCGGGTCAGGATGCCGCTGACCATCCGGGTGCCCTTCGGCGGCGGGATCGGCGCGGCCGAACACCACTCCGAATCGCCGGAGGCATATTTCACCCACACCTCCGGACTGCGCGTCGTGGCGGTGTCGAATCCGCAGGACGCCTGCACGATGATCCAGCAGGCCATTGCCAGCGATGATCCGGTGCTCTACTTCGAGCCGAAGCGGCGGTACCACTCCAAGGGCGAGGTGGACGAGATTGCTCTGGAGGACGCACTGCCGATGGACAGCGCTCGGGTGGAAGTGACCGGCACCGACGTGACGCTGGTGACCTACGGCGCGCTGGTCCAGACCGCCCACGAGGCGGCACAGGCGGCCGAAGACGACGGCGTTTCGGTGGAAGTCATCGACCTGCGCTCGCTGTCGCCGCTGGACTTTCCCACGGTGGAGGCCTCCGTGCGCAAAACGGGCCGCCTGGTGGTCACGCACGAGGCGGCACAGACCGGCGGACTCGGCGCGGAGATCGCGGCCAGCCTGACCGAGCGCTGCTTCTACTACCTGGAACACGCCCCCGTGCGGATCACCGGGATGGACATTCCGTATCCGCCAGCCAAGATGGAGCGGCACCATCTGCCGGACCTGGACCGCATCCTTGACGGGGTGGACCGGGTGCTCGGCCGGCCCAACTCGCTGACCGGACTGGAGGACTGAACCCGTGGGGATCAAGGTATTCAAACTGCCGGACCTGGGCGAAGGGCTCACCGAGTCGGAGATCGTCAGCTGGCATGTGGCCGAAGGCGATGCGGTGCAGCTCAACCAGATCCTGGGCGAGGTCGAAACGGCCAAGGCCGTGGTGGAGCTGCCTTCGCCGTTCACCGGCGTGGTCCGTACGCTGCACGAAGGTCCGGGGACCACGGTCAGCGTGGGAGAACCGATCGTTTCCATTGAAGTGGATGAGCCAGGACAGCAGGACGACGGCGGGAAGGCTCCGGGCGAGCCGGCGGCGCAGCGGCAACCGAACTTGGTGGGCTACGGCGCTGCGGCCGAGAGGAACGGTCGACCGGCCAGACGGCCGCGCCGGACGGCCGCGGCAGCGGGCGCCACATCCGTGCCGTCTGTCGTGGTCGAGACCGTGCCGCGGCGTGCCGGGGCCGCTGAGCATAGCGGAATGGCGGGGGCGTTGGCGTTCGGCCGCAGCCAGGCCGTACCCCATGTGGCGCCGGCTGCCCCGATTGCAGAGCAAGGGATCGCCGAACCGGCCACGGAGCAAGGGGCCGTCGAACCGGCCGCGGAGCGGCCTCGCTCCACTCCGCCGGTGCGGAAGCTGGCCAAGGATCTCGGCGTTGACCTGGCGCAGGTCGTTGGAACGGGCGACCGGGGGCTGATTACCCGCGGGGATGTGCAGAAGTTCCACGACGCCGGTTCGGCCGCCCCGGCGGAGGCTCCGGCCCCAGGGGCAGGCGGCGGCTGGCTGGCCGGCGCGGCCGAGGCGGAGACGCGCATTCCGATCAAGGGAGTGCGCAAGCTGACGGCCGCGGCCATGGTGGCCAGCGCGTTCACCGCACCCCATGCGTCGTCATTCCTGACCATCGATGCCTCGGCCAGCATGGAACTGATCCAGCGGCTCAAAGAGCACAAGGCGTTCGCCGGGCTGAAGCTCACACCGTTGACCATCACGGCCAAGGCGGTGTGCCTGGCGTTGGGGCGCCATCCGGAACTGAATGCCCGCTGGGACGAGGCGGCCGGCGAGATCGTGCAGCAAAACTACGTGAACCTGGGCATTGCAGCGGCCACCCCGCGCGGACTGACAGTACCGAACATCAAGGACGCGCACCGGCTGGATCTGCGCCGGCTGGCCGAGGCCCTGGGGGAGCTGGCCGAAACCGCCCGGGCCGGCAAGACCGCTCCGGCCGACCTGCGCGGCGGGACCATCTCGATTACCAACATCGGTGTCTTTGGCATCGATGCCGGCACTCCCATTCTCAATCCGGGGGAGTCGGCCATTCTCGCCGTCGGCGCAGTGCGCCGGCAACCGTGGGAGTACCGCGGTGACGTGGCGCTGCGCGAGGTGGTGACGCTGAGCCTGTCCTTCGACCACCGGGTAGTGGACGGTGAGCAGGCAGGGCGCTTCCTGGCCGACGTCGGCACCATCCTGTCCGACCCCGGGATGGTCCTGACCATGGTGTGATGCACCCGGACCGAGGCCAGGCTGACTCGAGCGGCGCCCAGCCGCTCAAGCCGACTCAAGCTGGCGGGCCATCAGGCCAGTTCGAGGATCTCCTCGGTGACCACGGCGCCGCGGGCGTTGGCGAAGCCTTGGGCTTCGCCGACGGTCCGGAAGCCCAGCTTGTGCAGGACCTTGACCGAGCCCAGGTTGTCCTTGACCACCCGGGCGCGGATGGGGCGGGCGGTGAATTCCTTCAGGAACGCCTCGACGGCCGCGGTGGTGACGCCCTTGCCCCACTGCGACTTGGCCGTCCAGTAGCTGAGTTCCGGGTATCCCTCGTTCGGATAGGCCAGCACGCTTCCCACCACTTCGCCGTCGACGGTGACGGTGCGAACGGTGATGGTCTCGTCATCGAGCAGGCTTTGCCAGTGCAGGTTGAAGACGCCGCGGTCAGAGGGATTCTTGGCGGCGAATGCGGCCATATGGTTGGCGTCGGGATCCTGCTGGTACTCGAAGAACTCGTCGAGGTCGGCAGGTTCTACAGGACGAAGCTCAATCACAGTAGACCTTTCGGCTAGTTGGTATCTGATACACCCTACTCGGCTTTCAACGCCGCCCATGCCATTTGTTCCAGCAGATTGCGGCGCCAAGCTTCCCGCAGCGGCCGGCTCCGGTGGGTCGAATGCGGGGTCGAGTTGATCAGTCCGAAAGCGGCGTGCGCGCGCACCCGCAACTGTGCCGCGTCGGCCTCGGGCAGCAGCCGCGCCAGCACGGAAACCCACACTTCCACGTAGGTGCGCTGCAGCGTCCGGACGATGGTCGAATCGTCGGCGGGCAGGCTGTCCAGGTCCCGGTCATGGACGCGGATGACGTCCGGATGTTTCAAGGCAAAGTCCACGTGGAAGGCGACCAGCCCGCGGAGGGCTTCCTCGGCGTCGTTCCGGCTGGCCGCCACTTCCTGGCCGCCGTCCAGCAGGTCCTGGCTGACGCCCGTGAGCAGCGCGGCCAACACGGCATGCTTGCTGTTGAAATGCCGGTAGACGGCAGGGCCGCTGACGCCTACGGCCGCGCCCAGGTCCTCGATCGAGACGCCGTTGAAGCCGCGCTCGGCGAAGAGCCGGGCGGCCGCATCCAGCAGCGCGGCCCGGCGGGTCGCCTTGGCCCGGCTGCGTCCGGTCTGCCGCATCTCGGCGTCGGCATGCGGTGCGCTCGGCATGGATCGGCTCCCTCGGGCAAATGCTGGATGAGTGCTAGACAAGACGGTGAGCGGCTACTAGCCTGATTTCAGTTAGTACAGACTAACCAAAATGCGTCTTGCAGGCCAGTTGTTTCTGCTGCGATCGGCGGCGGCTGCGGGATGCGCAACGGCTTCGGCCAGGAAGGTGTCAATGGAGACACTGGCTTCCCGGGTGGACACTACCAGTGAAAGCTTCCGGACCAACGATATTGCGCAGCGCAAGCTGGCGGCGGAACTGCACGACCGCCTGGCCTCGGTAGCGCTGGGCGGGCCGGAGAGTGCGCGCGCCCGCCACGTTGACCGCGGCAAGCTGTTGCCGCGGGAACGGGTGGACACCCTGCTGGATGACGGCAGCCCCTTCCTGGAGATCGCCCCGCTGGCCGCGGAAGGCATGTACAACGGCGATTCGCCCGGCGCCGGGATGATCGCCGGCATCGGCCTGGTCCATGGTCGCCACGTGCTGGTGGTCTGCAACGATGCGACCGTCAAGGGCGGCACCTACTATCCCATGACGGTCAAGAAACATCTGCGTGCCCAGGAAGTGGCGCTGGAGAACAACCTGCCCTGCATCTACCTGGTGGACTCCGGCGGCGCCTTCCTGCCCAAGCAGGACGATGTCTTCCCGGACCGCGAGCACTTCGGCCGGATCTTCTACAACCAGGCGCGGATGTCGGCGGCAAAGATCCCGCAGATTGCCGCGGTGCTCGGTTCCTGCACCGCCGGCGGCGCGTACGTCCCGGCGATGAGCGATGAGACGGTGATTGTCCGCAACCAGGGAACCATCTTCCTGGGCGGTCCGCCGCTGGTGAAGGCGGCGATCGGCGAAGTGGTCACCGCCGAGGAGTTGGGCGGCGGCGAACTGCATGCCCGGACCTCCGGCGTGACGGACCACTTGGCGGAGAACGACCTGCATGCGTTGGAGATCGTGCGCGACATTGTCTCCACGCTCCCGTGCACGGCGCCGGCGTGGAAGACGGCGCCTGTCGAGGCGCCGGTAGCCGAAGCGCAGGAAATCTACGGCGCCGTGCCGGTGGACGTGAATGCCGGCTACGACGTCCGCGAGGTCATCGCCCGGCTGGTGGACGGCAGCCGCTTCCATGAGTTCAAGCGGGAGTACGGCAGCACCCTGGTCACCGGCTTCGCCCGCCTCCACGGACACCAGGTGGGGATCGTGGCGAACAACGGCGTGCTCTTTTCCGAATCCGCGCTCAAGGGCGCGCACTTCATTGAACTGTGCGACCAGCGCGGCATCCCGCTGGTGTTCCTGCAGAACCTCTCCGGCTTCATGGTGGGCCGCGATTACGAGGCCGGCGGCATCGCCAAGCACGGCGCCAAGATGGTGACCGCGGTCGCCACCGCGCGCGTGCCGAAGCTGACCGTGGTGATCGGCGGGTCGTTCGGCGCCGGCAACTATTCCATGTGCGGACGCGCCTACTCGCCGCGTTTCCTCTGGATGTGGCCGGCCGCGCGGATCTCCGTGATGGGCGGCAACCAGGCCTCCTCGGTCCTGGCCACCGTCAAGCGCGACCAGATGGAGGCCCGCGGCGAGCAATGGAGCGCCGAGGCCGAGGAAGAGTTCAAGGCGCCCATCCGGGAGCAGTACGAGGCCCAGGGGAACCCGTACTATTCCACCGCCCGGCTCTGGGACGACGGCATCATCGACCCGGCGCAGACCCGCACGGTGCTCGGACTCGCCCTCGATGTCTGCGCCAACAGCCCGCTGCCGGAATCCGCTTTCGGCCTGTTCAGGATGTGAGTGAAGTGTTCGAGACCGTCCTGGTAGCCAACCGCGGCGAAATTGCCTGCCGCGTCATTCGTACGCTGCGCGGAATGGGGATCCGGTCCGCCGCCATCTATTCGGATGCCGACGCCGGGGCCCGGCACGTGCGCGAGGCCGACGTCGCGGTGCGGATCGGCCCTGCGCCCGCTGCCGAGAGCTACCTGCGGATCGACGCAGTGATCGAAGCGTGCAAGGCCACCGGTGCCGAGGCGGTTCATCCCGGTTATGGCTTCCTCAGCGAGAATGTGAACTTTGCCCAGGCCCTGGAGGCCGCGGGCATTGTCTTCATCGGGCCCAGCGTGGGGGCCATCGGCATCATGGGGGACAAGATCCGCTCCAAGAACCATGTGGCCTCGCACGGGGTTCCGGTGGTTCCCGGGATCGATGAACCCGGGCTCGACGACGACCGCCTGGTCCTGGCCGCCGAAAAAGTCGGTTATCCGCTGCTGATCAAGCCGTCGGCCGGCGGCGGCGGCAAGGGCATGGTGGCCGTCCAGCGGCCCGAGGAACTGTCCGCCGCGCTCGCCGCCGCCCGGCGCGTGGCCGCCTCCGCCTTCGGCGACGACACGCTGTTCCTGGAGCGGCTGATCGCCCGGCCCCGGCACATCGAGGTGCAGATGCTCTGTGACCGGTACGGCAACGCCATCCACCTCGGCGAGCGCGAGTGCTCGCTGCAGCGCCGGCACCAGAAAGTCATCGAGGAGGCACCGTCGTCGTTGTTGGACGAAGCCACCCGCGCCAGGATTGGCGAGGCGGCGTGCGAGGCCGCCCGTTCGGTGGACTACACCGGCGCTGGAACCGTGGAGTTCCTGGTCTCCGACGACACACCGGACGAGTTCTTTTTCATGGAGATGAACACCCGGCTTCAGGTGGAACATCCGGTCACCGAACTGGTGACCGGGCTGGACCTGGTCGAATGGCAGGTGCGGATCGCGGCCGGCGAGGCGCTGCCGATGGTGCAGTCCGGCGTCGTGCTCACGGGGCACGCGGTGGAAGCCCGCGTGTATGCCGAAGACCCCGCGCAGCAGTTCCTGCCGTCGGCCGGTACGGTGCTGGAGCTGGCCGAAGCGGCCGGCGAGGGCGTCCGGGTGGACAGTTCGCTGCTGCCGGGCCTGGCCATCCCCTCCGACTACGACCCGCTGCTGTCCAAGGTGATCGCGTGGGGCGTGGACCGGCAGCAGGCCCTCGCGCGGCTGGACGGCGCGCTGGCCGAGACCAGCGTGCTGGGCATCCACACGAACATTGAACACCTGCGCAGCCTGCTAGCCGACGACGATGTGCACGCCGGGCGGCTGGACACCACGCTGATCGACCGGAAGATCGTGCACCAGCAGTTCCGGCGCCCCCACGACGTGGAACTGGCCGTGGCCGCCGTGGACTGGCTGCTCCGGGAACGGGAGACGTTGAGCCAGACCGGGGCGGCCGGACGGGCCGGGTCCGCCTGGCGGAGTGACGGTTGGCGGTTGAGCGGACCGCGCCCGCGCACCGTCAGCTTCGATCTGGGCGGCGGCGAGCACCGGGAGGTGGCCGTCGCCTGGGCCGGCGAGACGGCAGCCGGCCCGCCCGGCGGTGCCGTTGTCACCACAGGCGGCGGCAGCTACGCCGTCGTGCCTGACCGCGATGGGCAGGCCGTGGAAGTGGACGGGGTCCGCCGGCCGCTGCGTCACGCCTTCGGCGAGGACGGAACCATCTGGCTGGGCGACGCAGGCTGGTCGGCCCGGTTAGCGGTCCGCAGCCGGGAAAGCCGGCTCGCGGACACGTTGGCGGGGATCCAGCAGGCCGAGGGGCAGGTATCGCCCGACGTGCGCTCGCCGATGCCGGGCACGGTGACCTCCGTGGCGGTGGCCAACGGCGAACAGGTGTCGGCCGGCCAGCCGCTGCTCACGGTGGAAGCGATGAAGATGGAACACCAGTTGAGCGCCGGGATCGCCGGCGAAGTCAGCATCAACCTTAAACCCGGCGATCTGGTCAAGGCCGACCAGATTGTCGCCGTCGTGCGGGCAGCAGATCCTGCCCCGGGACCAGAACAGAAAGGGGCATGACCATGCCTGAGTTTTCCCTGAGCGAGGACCATCAGGACCTGGTGGAGACGGTCCGCGACTTTGCCCGCGAGGTGGTGGCACCGGTCTCCGCCAAGCACGACGAGGAGCACAGCTTCCCGTACAAGGTGGTGGAACAGATGGGCGAGATGGGTCTGTTTGGACTCCCGTTCCCGGAGGAGTACGGCGGAATGGGCGGCGACTATTTCGCGCTCGCCCTGGCGCTGGAACAACTCGGTGCGGTGGACCAATCGGTGGCGATCACCCTGGAGGCAGGAGTCTCGCTGGGCGCGATGCCGATCTACCGCTTCGGCACCGAGGAACAGAAACAGCAGTGGCTGCCGATGCTGGCCAGCGGCGAAGCGCTCGCCGGCTTCGGGCTGACCGAACCCGAGGCAGGCTCGGACGCCGGCGGCACGAAGACGCGGGCCGAGTTGGCCGACGGGCAGTGGGTGGTCAACGGGCACAAGGAGTTCATCACCAACTCCGGCACCGAGATCTCCAAGCTGGTCACCGTCACCGCCGTCACGGGCACCTCCGAGCGCGCAGACGGCTCGGTCAAGAAGGAAATCTCCACCATCCTGGTTCCCACCGACACCCCGGGCTTCACCGCCGAGAAGGCCTACAACAAGGTGGGCTGGAACGCCTCCGACACGCATCCGCTCACGCTGGACAACGTCCGCGTCCCGGAGGAGAACCTGCTGGGAGCACGGGGCCGCGGCTATGCCAACTTCCTGCAAATCCTCGACGAGGGCCGGATCGCCATCGCGGCGCTGGCCACCGGCGCGGCGCAGGGCTGCGTGGATGAGGCGGTGCGCTACGCCAAGGAGCGCCAGGCCTTCGGCACCAACATCGGCGCCTTCCAAGCCATCCAGTTCAAGATCGCCCGGATGCAGGCCCGTGCGCACACCGCCCGATTGGCCTACTACGACGCGGCCGCCCGGATGCTGGCCGGCAAGCACTTCAAAACGCAGTCCGCGATTGCCAAGATGGTGGCAGGCGAAGCCGCCATGGACAACGCCCGCGATGCCACCCAGATTTTCGGCGGCTTCGGTTTCATCAACGAGTTCCGGGTGGCCCGCCACTACCGCGATTCGAAGATCCTGGAGGTCGGGGAAGGGACCACCGAAGTGCAGCTCATGCTGATTGCCCGCGAGCTGGGCCTGTAACCCCCGGTGATCGACCAAGGGGTGCCGGGCCCGCGTGGAGATCAGGGACCGGATGCAAGACCGAGGAGGACTCAGTGATCAACAAGGTAGTAGCAACCGCCGCGGAGGCGGTGGCGGACATCCCCGACGGCGCCTCGCTGGCGGTGGGCGGCTTCGGCCTGTGCGGCATTCCGGTGGCGCTCATCCAGGCGCTGCACGACGCGGGCACCACTGACTTGGAGACCATCAGCAACAACTGCGGCGTGGACGACTGGGGCCTCGGCGTGCTGCTGGCGGATGGCCGGATCCGGCGCACCATCAGCTCCTACGTGGGTGAGAACAAGGAATTCGCCCGGCAGTTCCTGGCCGGCGAGCTGGAAGTGGAGTTGACTCCGCAGGGCACGCTGGCGGAGAAGCTGCGCGCCGGCGGTGCCGGGATCCCTGCCTTCTACACAGCGGCCGGGGTCGGCACCCAGATCAGCGAGGGAGGCCTGCCGCGCAAGTACGACGCCGATGGGTCGGTCGCGATGGCATCGGAACCCAAGGAGGTGCGCAGCTTCGGCGGCGCCGACTACGTGCTGGAGGAATCGCTGCGTCCGGATTTCGGGCTGGTCCACGCCGCCAAGGGCGACCGGCTGGGGAACCTGGTTTTCCACGTCACGGCGATGAACTTCAATCCGCTGTGCGCGATGGCCGGCAAGATCACGATTGCGGAGGTGGAGGAACTGGTGGAACCGGGCGAATTGGATCCGCAGCAGATCCACACGCCGGGCATCTTCGTCCAGCGAGTGGTGCTGGCGCCGGACGTGGAAAAGCGGATCGAAAAACGCACGGTGCAGCTGGCCGGCCGGGGCACCGGCGCAACCGGGAAGTAGAAGGAGCACGCCATGGCACTAACGCGCAACGAGCTGGCCGCTCGCGTGGCCCAGGAGCTGGAAAACGGGCAGTACGTCAACCTCGGCATCGGGATGCCCACGCTGATTCCGAACTACATTCCTGACGATGTGGAAGTCATCCTGCATTCGGAGAACGGCATACTGGGCGTCGGACCCTATCCCACCGAAGACAAGCTCGATCCGGACCTGATCAACGCGGGCAAGGAAACCGTGACGCTCAACCGCGGTGCGGCCATTTTCGACTCGGCCGCATCCTTTGGCATGGTCCGCGGCGGGCACGTGGACGTGGCCGTCCTCGGTGCCATGCAGGTGGCGCAGAATGGGGACCTGGCCAACTGGATGATCCCGGGCAAGATGGTCAAGGGCATGGGCGGAGCGATGGACCTGGTCTTCGGTGCCAAGCAGCTGATCGTCATGATGGAGCACGTGGATAAGAGCGGGAACCCCAAGATCCTCACCGAATGCACGCTGCCGCTCACCGGCAAGGCCTGCGTGGACAAGATCATTACCGATCTCGCCGTCATCGACGTCACCGAGCAGGGCCTGGTGCTGCGCGAGACGGCCCCGGGCGTGGACGTCCAGGACGTGGTGGCCGCCACCGGCGCCGACCTCCGGATCGACCAGCTCCAGGCAGGTGCCCGGTGAATACCGACGCCGGGGCGGCGGCTACCCCCTCCGAAGCAGCCGGTGCCCAGAAGGTGATCATCCAGCGCGGGCTGTACTTCGAGGAGATCGAGGCGGATGTCATCTACGCCCACCGTCCGGGCCGGACCGTCACGGAGGCGGACAACGTGTTCTTCACCACCGCCACCATGAACACCCAGGCCCTGCACTTGGACGCGGCCTGGGCGGCCCAACAGCCGTTCGGGCAGCGGCTGATGAACTCCATGTTCACCCTCGCCACGGTGGTGGGCCAGTCGGTCGGCCAGTTGACCCAGTCCACCATCGTGGCGCAGTTGGGCCTCACGGACGTGACCTTCCCACATCCGCTCTACCACGGGGACACGCTGTATACGGAGACGGTGGTCACGGACAAGCGGCTCTCCAAGTCCCGGCCCGGGACCGGCGTGGTGACCATGCACCACACCGGCCGGAACCAGCACGGCGATGTGGTGGCGACGGTGACGCGCAGCTGCCTGATGTGGACCGAGGACGGCCACGCCGCCGCCATTGCGGGCTCGGAAACCAGCGACGCCGAACTGTGGGACGGCCGGCCCGAAGGCGGGCACCGGTGACCGACTTCGAGATGGGGCCGGCCATCTTGTTCTGTCCGGCAGACCGGCCGGACCGCTACGGAAAGGCCGCCGAACGCGCCGACGCGGTGATCCTTGACTTGGAGGACGCGGTGGCGCCGGCGGACCGTGCCGCGGCACGGGACGCCATCCTCGGCCACCCGCTGGATCCGGCCCGGACCATGGTCCGGGTCAACGCGGTCGGCACCGCGGACCACGCCCTGGACCTGGCGGCCGTCGGCCGGTCCGGCTACCGCACCATCATGCTGGCCAAAGCGGAGGACCCGTCGGCGGTGCAGGGACTGGGGGAGTATGCGGTGGTGGCGCTCTGCGAGACGGCCCTCGGCGTGCTGCGTGCCGCCGAGCTGGCCGGTTGCGTCAATGTCACGGCGCTGATGTGGGGCGCCGAGGACCTGGTCGCCTCGCTGGGCGGCAGTTCCAGCCGGCTCGCGTCCGGGACCTACCGGGACGTCGCCCGGCAGGCGCGCTCGCAGGTGCTGCTGGCGGCCGGCGCCCACCGCAAGGCGGCGATCGACTCGGTCTACATCGACATAGCGGACCTGGACGGGCTGGCGGCGGAAGCGGAGGACGCGGCCGCGTCGGGCTTTGCGGCCAAGGCCATCATCCATCCGAGCCAGGCCGACGTCGTCAGGGGCGCCTACCGTCCCGGCCAGGCGGAGGCGGACTACGCGGCCGCCCTGCTGGCAGCCGCCGCCAACGAACCTGGCGCCTTCCGGTTCCGCGGCAAGATGATCGACGGACCGCTGCTCAAGCACGCGGAGCTGACCCTGCGGCGGGCCAGGCAGATGAGTTCCTAGCCGCCGGTCAGCAGGTAGAACTTCTCCGGCCGGCCGGCGGCGCCGTACCGCGGCGTGATCCGGGCTTCGCCGCGCGACACCAGGTACTCCAGATAGCGCCGAGCACTCACGCGTGCCAGCCCAAGCCGGCCGGCGACCTCGGAAGCCGACGACGCAGACCCGGTAGCGTTCAGATCCGCGATGACAGCCTCCAGGGTGGGCAGGGACAGCCCTGACTCCGGCGCGCCGCACGGTCAGTGCGCCGCACGCGTTGAGGGCCACCTGTTTCACCTCAGCACGGTTTCGCCGCCGGGGCAGGTTCCACCAACCCTGCCCTGGCGGATTTTCCCTGTCCCAGTGCCGGGTGGGTTATGGCAGACAGCTGTAACTGGTTGCGCCGGTCGAGGACAGGGGTTGCCGTCGAGATGTCCTGTTACAGAGGGTCATCTCGCCACGAGCACAGGGGATAGCGTCGGAATCACCCCCTGTACCCGGTGATCTCGAAGCCAGGCGGTGATCTCGGCGCTAGGGGGGAAGGCGCCAGCGGGAGATCTCTGCGCCAGCGGGAGATCTCGGCGCTAGAGGAAGGTCTCGGCGCGGCGGGGTGCTCTAGTAGCCAAGGAGTCTCCCGAACAACGCACGCCACCGGCGCCAACGGACGAGCTCACTCGGAGCCGCCGCGGTGCTGGATAATTGACCGCATGGAGTTCCGCGATCCGCCCCACGCCGCCACGCAACCCGCCCGTCGCAAGGTGGTGCTGCTGGGCTCCACCGGGTCGATCGGTACGCAGGGCATCGACGTGGTGGACGCGGCCCCGGAACGCTTCGAGGTCACGGCGCTCGCCGCCGGCGGCAACCTGGAACTGGCGGCCCGGCAGGCTGTCCACACCCGGGCGCAGGCCGTCGGCGCCGCCGCCGGAACGGTGGATGACCTGGCGACGGCCATCAAGACGGCAGCGGCGGACGCAGGAGTCTCCGGCTACTCGCCGGAGCTCTTTGCCGGGCCCGACGCCGCGGCGAGGATCGCCGCCTGGCAGGACGCCGACGTCGTGCTTAATGGCATTACCGGGTCCATCGGCCTGGCGCCGACGCTGGCGGCGCTCGGAGCCGGGCACGTGCTGGCCCTGGCGAACAAGGAGTCCCTGATTGCGGGCGGTCCGCTGGTCAGGGAGGCGGCGCGGCCGGGGCAGATCGTGCCGGTGGATTCGGAACATTCGGCGCTTGCCCAGGCGCTGCGCTCGGGCACGGCGGGCGAGGTGGACCGGCTGATCGTGACCGCTTCCGGAGGCCCGTTCCGCGGCTTCAGCAAGGAGCAGTTGCGCGGCGTCACCCCGGCGCAGGCACTGGCCCACCCCACCTGGGACATGGGCCGGATGGTCACCACCAACTCGGCAACCATGGTCAACAAGGCGCTGGAAGTCATCGAGGCGCACCTGCTCTTCGACGTCCCGCTGGACAGGATCGATGTGGTGGTGCACCCGCAGTCCGTGGTGCATTCGATGGTGCAGTTCACCGACGGATCCACCATTGCGCAGGCCTCGCCGCCGGACATGCGGCTGCCGATTGCGCTCGGCATGGCCTGGCCGGAGCGGGTGCCGGGTGCGGCGCGGCCCTGCGATTGGAGCCAAGCCACCAGCTGGACCTTTGAGCCGCTGGATGAAGAGGTGTTCGGCGCGGTGCGGCTGGCCAAGGAGGCGGCTGCCCGCGGCGGCACCTTCATGGCCGTCTACAACGCGGCCAATGAAGAGGCCGTGGATGCCTTCCACGAGGGCCGGATCCGCTTCGACCAGATCGTGCAGACGGTCGCGGACGTGGTGGAAGAGCACACGCCGTCCGGCGAACCGACCGTGGCCACGGTGCTGGCCGCAGAAGATTGGGCACGCTCGCGGGCCCACGAACGTTTGGCTATGTTGTGACCATTCTGCTTTTCCTTCTCGGCGTCCTCTTCGTGGCCGTCGGCATCGCCGTGTCCATCGCCCTGCACGAGGTGGGCCACCTGCTGCCCGCCAAGCTGTTCAAGGTGCGGGTGACCCAGTACATGGTCGGCTTCGGCAAGACCCTTTTTTCCCGACGGCGGGGCGAGACCGAGTACGGGGTCAAGGCCATCCCGCTGGGCGGCTACGTCTCGATGATCGGCATGTACCCGCCGGCCAAGGACGGCCACGACGGCGCCGGCGCCGTCCGGCGGTCCAGCACCGGCATGTTCCAGCAACTGGCCAACGACGCCCGGCAGGCGGAAGCGGAGCGGCTGCAGCCCGGCGACGAGACCCGGATGTTCTACAAGCTGCCGGTCTACAAACGCATCATCATCATGCTGGGCGGCCCGTTCGTGAACTTGGTCATCGGCACGGTGCTGATCGGCATTGTGCTGGTGGGTTTCGGCACCGCGCAGGCCACCACCACCATTTCGCAGGTCAACAAGTGCGTGGTCCCGGCGTCGCAAGCCGCCGAAACCGGGCAGACCGACTGCCTGCCCAGCGACCCCGAGGCCCCGGCCACGGCGGCCGGCATCCGGCCCGGCGATACCGTCACCGCCTTCGCCGGGAAACCGGTCACCGACTGGACCCAGCTGACCGCTTGGATCCGGGAGGCCGCGGGGGAGAAGACGCCCATCACGCTGCTGCGCGACGGCAAGGAAATCCAGACGAGCATCACCCCGATCCTCACCGAACGCCCGGTGTACGACGACGCCGGACAGCCGGTGCTGGACGGCCAGGGCGAGCCGGTGACCGAACAGGCCGGCTTCGTCGGCATGGGTGCCGTCACGGCATTGGTGCCGCGGCCAGCCACCGAGGTGCTTCCGGCGGTGGGGGAGAACCTGCAGGCGATCACCGGCGTGGTGCTGCATCTTCCGCAGCGGCTGGCCGACGTGGCCGAAGCCGCCTTCAGCGATGCTCCCCGCGACCCGAACGGGCCAATGAGCGTGGTGGGCGTGGGCCGGATTGCCGGCGAGATCAGCTCGATGCATGAAATTCCGTTCGAGGCGCGGGCCGCCACCCTGATCGGACTGGTCGGCTCGGTCAACCTGGCCCTGTTCGTGTTCAACCTGATCCCGCTGCTGCCGCTGGACGGTGGCCACGTGGCCGGCGCGCTCTGGGAAGCCGTGCGCCGGGGCGTGGCCAAGTTGTTCCGCCGCCCGGATCCGGGACCGGTGGACATTGCCAAGCTGCTGCCGCTGACCTACGTGGTGGCGGTGGTGATGATGGGCATGGGCGCGCTGCTGATCTACGCGGACATCGTCAAACCGGTCAATATCTTCGGTTGACGCCTGCACGGCAACCACCGGGCTGAGGACGCGCCGTCATGCTGACCCGCCGAACGCTGCCCTGCTGAACGACGACGGCGATTGCCGCCCCGGCCGCGTGGCGCGCCGTCATGGGGCTGGGGTGGCCGGGCAGCCGTGGTTAGACTGGCCCGAACCGGCGAAGGGAGCCACACTCCGTGAGCGCAGCACAGCGGACAGTCCGTACCGAACCGAGCCACCGGTCCGCCATCCGGTCGGCCAAGGCGCACGGCCGAACACGGGTCGGGGCCGGCGTCGCCGGAGCACTGGCAGTGGCCGTGGCCCTGGCGGGCTGCACCGTTCCGGACGCAGCACCGGGGTCGGGCTCGCCAGCCGCGTCGAGCGCTGCTGCCCCGGGCCGGGTGCAGTTGAACACGGCAGCAGCCGAACCTCAGGTCATTCCTGGCTCCGATGCGCAAGCCTCACTGGCCGCCAGCCAGGCGTTGTTCGCTTCCAGTCCGGTGGCGTTCGTGGCCGCGGCGGACGATGCCAAGGCGGTAGCTGCCGCAGAGGCCGAGTCGGTGCCGCTGGGCGTGCCACTGCTGCTGGCCGGCGAGGGCCTGGAAAGCGAGTTGGAGCGGCTTGGCGTGCGCCAGGTCAAGGTCTTTGGGCAGCCGCCGGCGGATCCCGCCGCCAACCCCAGCAGTGCGGCGGATGACGCTGCCGCCAGCTCGCCGGACGGCGATTCCTCCACCTCCGGCGCCGCCTCAGCCTCCGCTTCCGGCTCCACCTCCGCCGCAGCTGCCGGGTCCGGTACCGGTTCCGACGGCGGCATCACCGGGTGGGCCGCCCTGCTGCCGGGTGTTGAGGTCCTGCCGCCGGACGGAGAACTCAACCTGCCCGACGGCGCGGCGGAGCCAGCGGCCGCCTCGGTGCTGATCGATCGGGACGGCGAGCAGGACTATCCGGCCACGCTGGCGGTAGCAGAGGCGGCCGGCGCCCGCGTCTTCGAGGACCCGAAAGCGGATCCGCGGCAGAGCAGCGCGACCATCGATTTCCTCCGCGCAGAGCCGGATCGTCGGGTGCTCGGCATCGGCAAAGCTTTCGGGAACAATGACACGTTTGGCCGCCGGGTCCAGGCGGCGTTGGAAGTGCCGGAACTACCAGGCGGGGGCCAACTAGTGTTCCCCTCGCGGCGGATGGTGGCGCTGTACGGACATCCCGCGGGACCCGCCCTCGGCGCGCTCGGCGAACAAGGCATCAAGGAGTCCGTCCAGCGCGCCAAGAAACTGGCCAAGCGCTACCAGCCGCACAGCAAGGAACCGGTGGTTCCGGCGTTCGAAATCATCGCCACGATCGCCTCTTCGTCGGCCGGCAAGGACGGCGACTATTCGGCGGAGACGGATGTGGACGAACTGCGCCCCTGGATCGATGCCGCCGGCAAAGCAGGGGTGTACGTGGTGCTGGACCTGCAGCCCGGGCGATCGGACTTCCTGGCCCAGGCCAAGTTGTATGCGGACCTGCTGAAGGAACCGCATGTGGGACTCGCGCTGGATCCGGAATGGCGGCTGGGCAAGGGGGAGCGGCACATGGAGCAGATCGGATCGGTCAGCGCCGCCGAGATCAACAAGGTCAGCGACTGGCTGGCGGAGCTGACCCGGAAAAACTCGCTTCCCCAGAAGGTGCTGATCCTGCACCAGTTCCAGTACCAGATGATCTCGGACCGGCAGAAGCTGGAGACCGGACACCCGGAACTGGCCATGGTGCTGCACGCCGACGGCCATGGCAATCCCGGCCAAAAGATGGAGACCTGGCGGGCGCTCCGCCATGACCTGCCGAAGAATATCCGGATGGGCTGGAAGAACTTCTACGACGAGGACACCCCAACGTTCAGCCCCGAGCGCACCTACACCGAGGTGAAGCCGGCGCCCTGGTTCGTTTCCTATCAGTAACGTCCGCCATCCGGCGCCGGGTAAGGTGAAGGCCATGAGTGTTTTCGCCGTTGAATACGTGTATGCCCCCGATTCGGAGGCCGGCCGGGACGAGCACCGTCCGGCCCACCGCGCCTGGCTGGGAAGCTTCGTGGACCAGGGCCGCCTGCTGGCCTCGGGGCCCTATGCGGACGGCACCGGCGCGCTGCTGATCTTCACCGCCGAGAGCGAAAACAGCCTGCTCGATGAACTGAAGCAGGATCCGTTCAACGTCAACAACTTTGTCTCCGGACTGAAAATCACCGAATGGGCGCCCGTCACCGGCGCGTTCGCCGACTACGCATGATCCACACCACCCCCGCCGCATGTGCCATCGCCGTGCCGCGAGGGGGATAATGAAATCTGTTCAGCAACTGCCGACCGGCACATGGAGGACGTTTTGACCTCGGTCAATCTTGGAATGCCAGCTTCACCACCGCCTGTCCTGGCACCGCGCCGGAAGACCCGGCAGATCAAGGTCGGTTCGGTCGGGGTCGGCTCGGAATCGCCGATCAGCGTGCAGTCGATGACCACCACGCCGACCACTGACATCAATGCCACCCTGCAGCAGATCGCCGAACTGACGGCGTCGGGTTGTGACATCGTCCGGGTGGCGTGCCCCAGCGCCGATGACGCCGAGGCCCTGCCGATCATCGCGAAGAAGTCCCAGATCCCGGTGATCGCGGACATCCACTTCCAGCCCAAGTACGTCTTCGCCGCCATCGACGCCGGGTGCGCGGCGGTCCGGGTGAACCCGGGCAACATCCGCAAGTTCGATGACCAGGTCAAGGAAATCGCCGCCGCCGCCAAGGCCGCCGGCACCTCCATCCGGATCGGCATCAACGCGGGCTCACTGGACCCGCGGCTGATGGAAAAGTACGGCAAGGCCACCCCGGAGGCCCTGGTGGAGTCCGCCGTCTGGGAAGCCTCGCTGTTCGAAGAACACGACTTCCACGATTTCAAGATTTCGGTCAAGCACAACGACCCGGTAGTCATGGTCCGCGCGTACGAACTGCTGGCCGAACGCGGCGACTGGCCGCTGCACCTTGGCGTCACCGAGGCCGGCCCCGCGTTCCAGGGAACCATCAAGTCCGCCACCGCCTTCGGCGCGCTGCTCTCGCGGGGCATCGGCGACACCATCCGCGTGTCGCTGTCCGCCCCGCCGGTTGAAGAGATCAAGGTTGGCCTGCAGATCCTGCAGTCGCTGAACCTGCGCGAGCGCAAACTCGAGATTGTTTCCTGCCCGTCCTGCGGCCGCGCGCAGGTGGACGTGTACAAGCTGGCCGACGAGGTCACCGCCGGTCTCGAGGGCATGGAAGTGCCGTTGCGGGTCGCCGTCATGGGCTGTGTGGTCAACGGGCCGGGTGAAGCCCGCGAAGCCGATCTGGGCGTAGCTTCCGGAAACGGGAAAGGCCAGATTTTCGTGAAGGGCCAGGTCATCAAGACTGTTCCGGAAGACCAGATTGTTGAGACACTCATTGAAGAAGCAATGAGGATTGCCGAGGAAATGGGTGACTCCGATGGCGAAAATGCTGTCAAGGGTAGCCCCGTGGTTAACGTCAGCTAGCCGAGAGGCAGCGGGTGCGGCCGGTGCCGTGCCCGCCGATCCGTATGCCGGGATCCGGCCGCTGGAGCATGCGGACACCGAGTCGCTCTGGGAGCTGGTGCGCGCCGATCCGGTAGCCAACGTTTTTCTGGCTGCCCATCTGGAGTCCGCCGGAACCGCCGGCCCCACCCCGTCCGGGGCCCAGATTTTGGGGATGTACGACGGCGGTGCCCTCACCGGAGCCTGCTGGGCGGGGGTCAACGCGGTCCCGGTCGGGCTGGACGCCGAACAAGGCGCGCGGCTGGGCGCCCATCTGGCCGCCGGCAACCGCCGCATGTCCTCGATTTTCGGCCCGGCAGAAGGCGTGCTGGGCATCTGGTCTTCGTTCCGGCACGCGCATCCGCGGGCCTTCGACGTCCGCCCCAACCAGCCGTTGCTCGAACTGCGGGGCACCCCGGCCGTGCCCGCCGACCCGCAGGTGCGGTTCTCCACCGAGGACGATTTTGACGTGCTGGTGCCCGCCTGCGTGGCAATGTTCGAGGAAGAAGTCGGATACTCGCCGCTGACCGGAGGCGGCCAGCACTACCGCCAGCGCGTGGCCACCCTGATCCGGAAGGGCCACTCGCTCATCCGCCGGGACGGCCACGGGCAGGTGGTCTTCAAGGCAGAACTGGGCAACGTCAGCGCCGCCGCCGTGCAGATTCAAGGCGTCTGGGTGAACCCCGACTACCGCGGCCAGGGCCTGGCCGCCGGGTGCATGGCCGCAGTCGTCGAACTGTCGCGGAAATACGCCCCCGTCGCCAGCCTGTACGTCAATGACTACAACCACCGGGCGATGGCCGCCTACACATCGGTCGGTTTCCGGCAGGTCGGCACCTTCGCCACCGTGTTGTTCTAGACCGGGTTCCTGCCGCCACACCGCGTCAAGGATCCGCCGGCAGCTGCCTTACGGCCGCGGGCTGTCGCAAGCATGCGCACGGAGCCAGTAGATTAGAAGGCAGTTGTTTTCGCGGGCCGGCTGGCCCAAGCCTTGAGAAACGGATTCCTGCAGTGGTTCTTCGCCTGTCCAGCTTGTTCCTGCGCACCCTGCGCGATGACCCGGTCGACGCCGAGGTGGCCAGCCACAAGCTGCTGGTGCGCGCCGGTTACATCCGCCGTGCCGCCCCCGGCATCTATTCCTGGCTGCCGCTGGGGTTGAAGGTGCTGGCCAAGGTGGAGGCGGTCGTCCGCGAGGAAATGAACGCCATCGGCGCCCAGGAGGTGCACTTCCCGGCGCTGCTGCCGCGCGAACCGTACGAGGCGACCAACCGCTGGACCGAATACGGTGAGGGTCTGTTCCGCCTGCAGGACCGCAAGGGCGCCGACTACCTGCTGGCACCGACGCACGAGGAAATGTTCACCCTGTTGGTCAAGGACCTGTACTCCTCGTACAAGGACCTGCCCGTCACCCTGTACCAAATCCAGAACAAGTACCGCGACGAGGCCCGGCCCCGCGCCGGCCTGCTGCGCGGCCGCGAGTTCATCATGAAGGATTCCTATTCCTTCGATATCGACGACGAGGGCCTGGACATCAGCTACGACGCGCACCGCCGCGCCTACCTGAGAATCTTCGAGCGGCTGGGCCTGGAAGTCGTCACCGTCAGGGCGACATCCGGCGCCATGGGAGGGTCCAAGAGCGAGGAGTTCCTGCATCCCACCGTGGTCGGTGAGGACACCTTCGTCCGTTCCCCGGGCGGTTACGCAGCCAACGTGGAGGCCGTCGCCACCGTGGCGCCGGAGCCGATCGACTATGCCGACGCACCGGCCGCCGAGGTCAAGGACACCCCGGACACGCCGACCATCGAGACCCTGGTGGCCGCGGCCAACCAGTTGGCCCCGCGCGCGGAGGGGGAGTGGACGGCCGCGGACACGTTGAAGAACGTGGTCCTGGCGGTCAAACTGCCCACCGGCGAGCGGACCATCGTGGTCATCGGGGTGCCCGGCGACCGCGCCGTCGATCTCAAGCGCGTTGAGGCGAACATCGGCTCCTTCCTGCCGATGGGTGGGGAAGTCGAGGTCGAGGCTGCCTCGGAGGACGACCTGAAGCAGCACCCCGGCTTGGTTAAGGGGTACATCGGTCCGGGCAACAGCGCGGACGCCCCGTTGCTGGGAACCGAGTCCGCCACCGGGCTGCTCTACCTGGTGGACCCCCGGGTGGTGTCGGGCTCGCGCTGGATCACCGGCGCGAACCTGGACGGCAAGCACGTGTTCGGGCTGGTCGCCGGCCGCGACTTCGGCTGGGACGGCATTATCGAGTCCGTCGAAGTCCGTGAAGGAGATCCGGCCCCCGACGGTTCCGGCCCGCTGGAGGCGGCCCGCGGTATCGAAATGGGCCACATCTTCCAGCTCGGCCGCAAGTACGCCGAGGCGCTGGGGCTGCAGGTGCTGGACCGCAACGGCAAACTGGCCACGGTGACGATGGGGTCCTATGGCGTCGGCGTCACCCGAGCGGTGGCGGCCCTGGCCGAGGCGAACCATGACGACAAGGGCCTGGTCTGGCCCCGCAACGTGGCCCCGGCACAGGTGCACATTGTCGCCACCGGTAAGGGCGAGGACATCTTCGAGGCGGCCAACAAGCTGGCCGAGGAGCTGTCCGAGGCCGGCGTCGAGGTCATCTACGACGACCGGCCCAAGGTGTCCCCGGGCGTGAAGTTCTCCGATGCCGAACTGATCGGCGTACCCACCATCGTGGTGGTCGGCCGAGGCTTGGCCGACGGCGTGGTCGAAGTAAAGGACCGGGCCACCGGCCAGGCCGAAAACGTGCCGGTGGGCATGGCGGCGATGCACTTGGTCGCCCTCGCCGGGAAGTGACGTCCGGACTCGAAGAACTGCAGCTGGCCACCCTCGCCCTCGTGGTGGTGGGTGGCTTTGCTGCGGGCTGGGTGGACGCCGTGGTGGGAGGCGGCGGCCTGATCCAGCTGCCGGTCCTGCTGCTGGTCCCGGGGATCAGCCCCGTCCAGGCGTTGGCCACCAACAAGATGGGGTCCATCTTCGGCACCACCACCAGCGCGGTCACGTATTACCGCAGGGCGCATCCCGACCTGAAAACGGCCCTTCCGATGGCGGGCGTAGCGCTGCTGGGCAGTTTCGGCGGCGCCATCGTGGCCACCGTCCTGCCGGCCGAGGTCTTCAAGCCGATCATCGTCGTGGCGCTGATTGCGGTGGCCGTCTTCACCGCGCTGCGACCGACGGCCGGGACCTTGACGCAGCTGCGGTACAAGGGCGCCCGGCACCTGGGTGCTGCCGCGGGAATCGGCCTGGTCATCGGTTTCTATGACGGCCTGATCGGGCCCGGCACCGGCTCATTCCTGATCATCGCGATGGTGGCGCTGCTCGGCTATAACTTCCTGGCCTCCAGCGCAAAAGCCAAGATCGTCAACATGGCGACCAACCTCGGCGCCTTGGCCTTTTTCCTGCCCAGCGGCGCGCTGCTGTGGGGACTCGGACTGGTGCTGGGCCTGGTGAACATGGCCGGGGGCTATGTCGGTGCCCGGATGGCCGTCACCCAGGGCAGCAAGTTCATCCGGGTGGTCTTCTTGTTCGTCGTCGCCGCGTTGATCCTCAAGCTCGGCTACGACGTGCTGCAGGAGAACGTGCTCGGCCGATAAGCAGCGGCAGCCCGGCGGCTCAGGCCGGTGCCGGCAAGGCGTGCGCCGCCGGCAGATCCGGCAGGGTGCTGCCGGCCAGCGTGGAGGCGACCCAGAGCGACCGCGCGGCGTCGCCGGTCGCGCGGTGCTGCAGGTAGTCCAGGGCATTATCCACTTCACGCGCCACGGCCCATTCCCGGGCGGTGTCCGGGTCCAGTCCGGCCGCCTTGGCCAGATCCACGCACCGGCTGTCGAGGTGGCGCCCGGGATCGGCGGCGGACAACTCTGGGATCCGGTTCCAGAGCATCGGCGCGACGGCGAATTCGGCTTCGCCGACCAGCGGCTTGGGGTCAATGGCGGCAAAACGGTCCGGGGAATCGAGGCGGGCCAGGATGTTCCCATAGTGCAGGTCGCTGTGCAGGAGTACGTCGCGGTCCTCGCGCCGGCCAACGCTGCCGCGGACCTGGCAGACTTCCAGGGCACACTCCATCAGCCAGGTCGGGAACGGCTTGCCCAGCTCCAGCCAGCGGGCCGGGAGAGTGTCTGTCCATTCTTCCGCCAAGGCCGACACCTGATCGAAGCTGGCTGCCGGGCTGGAAGCTCGAGGCCGCTGCAATTGCCGGACGAGTCCGCCCCAGATGCCGATGGTCTCATCCAGCGCCACTGTTGAGAGCGGCCGGCCGGCATCGAGGCGTTCCAACAACAGCACGAAGGGGCCGCGTTCGGCCAACAGCCGGACGGCGCCGCGTCCGTCCCAGAGCCGGAGGGCCATGGCTTCGCGGTCGGCCTCTGGATGCGGAAGGGTCAGCTTCAGGACGGCGGAAGAACCATCGGGCGCCAGCACGGGGAAGACTGCCGCCGTTTGGCCGAACCACGGACCGCCGGGCGCGGGCTGCAGGTTCCAGTCCCGCATGGCCTCGGCATGGAGGTCGTTGAAGCCCCGCAGCCATTCCCGGCCGGCAGCGGAACCGGCCGCGCTGCGGCGCAGTCCCGGGGGTAGGTCCACGTCGGCGTTCATGGGGCGGCGGAGGGAGCAGCCAGCAGTTCGTCGTCCAGTCCCGGTGCGGGCAGAACCACGCCGGTTGAGGCCGCCAGTTCCGTGGTGGCCTCGGCAAGGCCAGCCACCGCGTGTTCCCGGACCGTTCCGTCGCTGAGCGAGACCAGGTCGGCCAGTGGGGCGAGGGCGGCGCCCTCCGCATCCTGGAGTGCCGGCAGCGGGTCGCTGGCGAACTTGCTGCCCAGGGCATACACCGGTTCGGGCAACGGCAGGTCAAGGCACTCGGCCACCGCCAGCGATCGCCAGTGTTCCGCCAATGCGGTATGGGCGGCCAGCCGGGCAGCGGCAGCCCCACGTTCCGCGCCGGCCAGGCGCGGCAACGCCGTTTCATAGGCGTAGACCAAGCGTTCCTGGCTGAGTACGACGCGGGCAACAGCCTCCGCCGTCGTCGGCGCAGCGGGCGTTGCCGACCCGCTTTCACCATCCCCAGGGGCCGCCGCGGGACAACCGGCCGGCTCCAGCGGTATCTCCGGATCTTCCCATGGCTGGGCCACATCGGTTCCGCCGGGCAGCGTCTGCGCTTGGGCATAGAGGGCGGAACCGATCGACGCAAGCAGCCGGGCGAGTCCTGGATCGGCCTCTCGAGCGTCGGCGAGCAGGCCACCGGCCAGCTCGGCCAAGTCTTCCGCGCCGGGCTGCTGCGTCGCCGACGGTGCGCCAGAGTCTGCGGGAGAAGGATCTCCGGTGCTCCCCGCGGCAGCAGGGGAACCCGAGGGCCACGACGTGGTCAGCGTCAGCAGGTCGGCTTGGCTGTGGAGCAGGGCAGCGGTGGGGGAGTCGCCGTCGTCGTGCTCCTCAAAGGCAGCCGCCAGGCCCTCAATTCCCGCCAAGGCGTCCAGGCGTGCCTGCTCGGTGGTGCTCGGCGGTGGCGCGGAAGCGGTGATGCTCGCCACCACGGTGCCGGTGCTGACCACGATCGCCGCGGTGAGCACCAACAACGGCACCCGTCGCCATGCCCGGGATGGCGTGGATAGTCCGCCGTCCCGGCGCCTTGAAGTAGATCCCACAACTGACGATGATGTCACGGCTTTGGCTTCCGCTGCACGGCCGGGAGCGGCAGCTGGCGGCGGGAGGCCACCAGTCACGGTAAAGTCGCTAGTCTAGAAGTCAGACTCACCAGAACAGGGAGACAGCATGGCCCAGCGGCGCAATCACGGCGGCGTGCCCACTACCGGAGGGAAAACCGGTACCGACACGTTCGCGGAGGCCGCACGCCTGAAAGAGCTGCTGGAACAGGCCGTGGCATCCCACGGATTGTTCCTTGAGGACGTGGAGATCCGGGTTGCCGGAGCGCTCCGGACCATCCACGTCATCGTTGACCTGCCTGAGGACCAGACCGGCGGCGTCGGACTGGACGCTATCGCCGAAGTTTCACAGACTCTCTCCAAGACCCTGGACGAGGACCCGCAGGACGACGGCCGGCCCTACAGTCTGGAAGTCTCGTCGCCGGGCCTCAGCCGGCCGCTGACGCAGCCGCGCCATTGGCGCCGGAACGTGGGCAGACTGGTCAAGGTCAAGCTGGTAGCCGGTGACGACATCACCGGCCGCCTGCTGGAAGTCGGCGGCGACGGCGTGACCGTGCAGACGGAAGAAGCACCGAAAAAGGGCATGAAGCCCCGCCCCGGGGAACCGGTCCAGGTGAAATTCGCGAACATCCGCTCCGCCAAGGTGGAAGTGGAGTTTGCGCGGTTGGACGAAGAATTGGCTGGCGAGGCCGACGGCGAGCTGGCGAACGAGGAGGAGGCCTGAGATGGATATCGATATGAGCGCCCTGCGGCTGCTTGAGCGCGAACGCGAAATTCCGCTGGACCTGCTGATCCCCACGATCGAGCAGGCCCTGCTGGTGGCCTATCACAAGTCCCCGGGGTCGATCGAGCGGGCCCGTGCCGAGTTGGACCGGAAGAGCGGACACGTCACCATCTGGGCCGCAGAGCTGGACGACGACGGCACCGTGGTCGGTGAATTCGACGACACGCCCAGTGGTTTCGGCCGGATCGCCGCCAGCACAGCGCGGCAAATCATCCTGCAACGTCTGCGCGACGCCGAAGACGACAACGTCCTGGGCGCTTTCCGCGGCAAGGAGGGCGAACTGGTCTCCGGTTTGATCCAGCAGGGCCACAACCCCCACATGGTCCAGGTGGACCTTGGCACAGTCGAAGCACTCCTGCCGCCGCCCGAACAGGTGCCGGGAGAGAGCTACCTGCACGGCACCCGCCTGCGTGCGTACGTGGTGGATGTTCACCGCGGCATGAAGGGCCCGTCGATCACGCTGTCCCGTTCGCACCCCGGCTTGGTACGCAAGCTCTTCGAACTTGAAGTACCGGAGATCGCGGACAAGAGCGTGGAGATTGTTGCCCTCGCCCGCGAGGCCGGACACCGGACCAAGATCGCCGTCAAGGCCAATGTGCCGGGGCTGAATGCCAAGGGTGCCTGCATCGGCGAAATGGGTTCCCGCGTGCGGGCCGTGATGACCGAGCTGCACGACGAAAAGATCGACATTGTGGACTTCAGCGAGGATCCGGCGACGTTCATCGCCAGCGCGCTGTCGCCGTCGCGCGTCAGCTCGGTGACCATTACGGATGCCGAGAGCCGTTCCGCACGCGTTGTGGTGCCGGACTACCAACTCTCCCTGGCCATCGGCAAGGAAGGGCAGAACGCCCGGCTTGCCGCTAAACTGACGGGCTGGCGGATCGACATCGTGTCGGACGCTGCCACCGCAGAACAACGGCGGTAGAAGCCAAGACCAACCAGGCCACGCGCCTGAAACACGCCCGGTTCGTTGGCCGGGCACTGGAAGCGGTAGAATATCCATGGCCGGGTTTCCCGACAGTCACAAACCCATGCAGGCGCGTGCCCACGAGGCCGTGCCGCCGAAGCGGACCTGCATAGGCTGCCGGCGCCGGGAAGACCAGGCCATTCTGCTGCGGCTGGCAGTCGAGGAAATCGGTGGTGTTGCCACCGTCGTCGTCGATCCTGTTCGCCGCAGGCCCGGACGCGGTGCCTGGATGCACCGCGAACCGGAATGTGTGGAGCTGGCAGTCAAACGGCGTGCCTTCGGCAGGGCCTTCCGGGCCAATGTCGACAGCAGTGCCGTTGTGGATCAGCTCCGTGCTCACGACGAGGCCGCCACCACGGCCGGCCCTCGTCACCCCAACCGTCCAACCTGAAAGCGGGTCAGAAAACTGATGGAAACCCGATGAGTGCCAAGTGATGAGTACTTCATTGTGCTCTGCCCGCGGTATTTCAGCCGATTCTGCTGAAAGCCGCAGCAAGAAATAGACGGTTCGTGCCCGGCAGCCCTGCCTCGTGCGGACCGAGACAGGAGAAATGTGGCCAAGGTCCGCGTACACGAGCTGGCAAAAGAGCTCGGTATTACCTCGAAAGACGCAGTGTCCAAACTGCAGGAACTGGGCGAATTCGTCCGTTCCGCCTCATCCACCATTGAGGCCCCCGTCGTGAAGAAGCTTCGCGACGCCTTCCCCGCTGCCGCTCCGAAGAGTGAGCCGGCAGCCCCCAAGGCAGCACCCAAACCCGGCGCGAAGCCCGCTGCGAAGGCAGCACCGGAAGCCCCGGCAACGCCGGCTCCGGCAGCACCTGCACCCGCAGCACCGGCTCCGGCTGCCCCCGCAGCACCGGCTCCGGCTGCCCCCGCAGCACCGGCTCCGGCAGCAGAATCGGCCAAGCCGGCTCCGGCAGCTCCTGCTGCCGCAGCGGCTGAAGCTCCGGCGCCGGCTGAAGCTCCGGCAGCAAAGCCCGCCTCTGCCGCTCCGCGTCCCGGCGGCCCCGCCGCTGCGCGTCCGGGTGCTCCGCGTCCCGGCGGCCCGCGCCCGGGCAACAATCCCTTCGCCACCTCGCAGGGCATGCCCCGCGGCCGTGGCGGCGACCGGGATGCCGAGCGCGCACCGCGTCCAGGCAACAACCCGTTTGCCACCTCGCAGGGCATGCCGCGTCCGGGTGGGCCGCGTCCTGCCGCAGGCCAGGGCGGTCCGCGTCCGGCTGCGCCCCGTCCCGGCGGCGCCGCACCTCGTCCGGGTGCACCGCGTCCGGGCGCACCCCGCCCGGGTGCTCCGCGTCCCGGTGGTGGACCCGGTGGTGCCCGTCCGACTCCCGGCATGATGCCTAACCGCACCGAGCGCCCGGCCCCGGCCGGCCGCGGTGGTGCTCCCGGCCGTCCGGGTGCCCCGGGCAGCGCCCCGGGCCGTCCGGGTGCCGGTGGAGCGCCGGCCGGCGGTGGCTTCGGCAAGGGAGGCCGCGGTCGCGGCGGTACCCAGGGTGCCTTCGGCAAGGGAGGCGCCGGGCGCGGCAAGCAGCGCAAGTCGAAGCGCGCCAAGCGCCAGGAATTGGAGCAGATGAGCGCACCGTCGCTGGGCGGTGTCTCGGTACCCCGCGGCGACGGCAGCACCGTTGTCCGGTTGCGCCGCGGCTCCTCGATCACCGATTTCGCCGACAAGATCGAGGCGAATCCGGCAGCGCTGGTCACCGTGCTCTTCCACCTGGGCGAGATGGCCACGGCCACCCAGTCCTTGGACGAAGACACCTTCGAACTGCTGGGCGTGGAACTGGGCTACAAGATCCAGGTTGTCTCCCCGGAGGACGAAGAGCGCGAACTGCTTGACTCGTTCGACATCGACCTCGACGCAGAGCTTGAGGCCGAGGGCGAAGATGATCTGGAGAAGCGCCCGGCCGTTGTTACGGTCATGGGCCACGTCGACCACGGTAAGACCCGCCTGCTGGACGCCATCCGCAACACCCAGGTGGGCGAAGGCGAGCACGGCGGCATCACCCAGCACATCGGTGCCTACCAGATCGACTTCCAGCACGATGACCGTGAGCGCAAGATCACCTTCATCGACACCCCGGGCCACGAGGCGTTCACCGCCATGCGTGCCCGCGGCGCGAAGGTCACCGACATCGCCATCCTGGTGGTGGCCGCGGACGACGGCGTCATGCCGCAGACCGTTGAAGCCCTGAACCACGCGCAGGCGGCCGGCGTGCCGATCGTCGTCGCGGTGAACAAGATCGACAAGGACGGCGCCAACCCGGAGAAGATCCGTGGCCAGCTGACCGAGTACGGACTGGTTCCGGAGGAATACGGTGGCGACACCATGTTCGTCGACGTGTCGGCCCGCGAGAGCCTGCACATTGACGACCTGCTCTCGGCCGTGCTGCTGACCGCGGATGCCGCCCTGGACCTCCGGGCCAACCCGAACAAGGACGCCCGCGGTATCGCGATCGAGGCGAACCTGGACAAGGGCCGCGGCGCGGTGGCAACCGTGCTGGTCCAGTCCGGAACGCTGCGGGTGGGCGACGCGATCGTTGCCGGCAGCGCCCACGGCCGTGTGCGCGCCATGTTCGACGAGGACGGTGCATCGGTCACCGATGCCGAGCCGTCGCGTCCGGTCCAGGTGCTGGGCCTGTCCACGGTGCCGCGCGCCGGCGACACCTTCTTGGTGACCGACGACGAGCGCACCGCCCGCCAGATCGCCGAGAAGCGTGAAGCCGCGGACCGCAACGCTGCGCTGGCCAAGCGCCGCAAGCGCATCAGCCTGGAGGACTTCGACAAGGCTGTGGCCGAGGGCAAGGTCGATACCCTCAACCTCATCCTCAAGGGCGACGTGTCCGGTGCCGTGGAGGCCCTGGAAGACTCGCTGCTCAAGATCGATGTGGGCGAGGATGTCCAGCTGCGGGTTATCCACCGCGGTGTCGGCGCGATCACGCAGAACGACGTCAACCTGGCGACGGTGGACAACGCCATCATCATCGGCTTCAACGTCAAGCCCGCCGAGCGGGTGGCCGAACTGGCCGAGCGTGAAGGCGTGGACATGCGCTTCTACTCGGTCATCTACGCGGCCATCGATGACATCGAGCTGGCGCTCAAGGGCATGCTGAAGCCGGAGTACGAAGAGGCGCAGCTCGGCACCGCCGAGATCCGCGAGATCTTCCGTTCCTCCAAGTTCGGAAACATCGCCGGCTCCATCGTCCGCTCGGGCACCATCCGCCGTAACTCCAAGGCGCGAGTCACCCGCGATGGCAAGGTCATCGGTGACAACCTCACCGTCGATTCGCTCAAGCGGTTCAAGGACGACGCGACCGAGGTCCGCGAAGGATTCGAATGTGGTATCGGACTTGGGTCGTTCAACGACC